>NZ_JBWKYN010000242.1:0-6966 GCF_059423785.1 Arcicella sp. GW458-12-2-14-TSB2
AGTCACCCGCTAATAGAAATGATTCACAAAAAGATATTCTTAAACCGTGGTCTGTGGCACACAGAACACAATATTTGACTATTTTGATTGATAAAACCATCAATAACAACATTTAACTTTGTGTTCTGTGTGCCACAGAACACGGTTTAGTTAATATTTTCTATTAGCGAGTGACTTAAGTCACCCCCTAATAGAAAATGATTACATATATTAACCCTTAGTTTTATTTACTTTAACCTCAATTGTCTTTCAAATCTCAAATACTTCCAAATCAGGCTACTATCGCCATTGAACAAATGAATTTGTTGGGTCGTGACCGCAAACCTTTTCTTTTCATCATTGATTATGAAATGAAAAAGCCTATTGTGTTGCCCCTTGAGGAAGTTGAAAAAGAAGATATTTTGTATAAAATCGGTACGAAACGTAATTTCAATCCTGACAAAGCTTTGCTTGAAAAGCCTTTCTATTTAGAAAAATATCCGATTAGTTTTCAAACCTATCAACAGTCGTTTGATATTGTAAAACGTCATTTGTTACGGGGCAACAGTTTTCTGGTAAACCTGACCAAGCCCACTCCTATCAAAGTAAATTTGAACCTAAAGGAAATCTTTGAACGTAGTTCAGCCGAATATCAATTGTTTTTCAAGGATGAGTTTGTGCTTTTTTCTCCCGAAATTTTTGTAAAAATAAAGGTTGGTATCATTTCTTCTCATCCTATGAAAGGTACAATTTCTGCTAACGTTCCGAATGCCGAAGAGGAGATATTGAAGAATAAAAAGGAACTTGCCGAACACGCTACTATTGTAGATTTAATCAGAAATGACATTAGCATGGTGGCAGAGAAAGTGTGGGTAGAACGCTTTCGATACATTAGTAAAGTACAAACTTCTGAGGGAGATTTATTACAAGTAAGCTCGGAAATTTGTGGAAAATTGCCTGAGAATTTTCATGAGCAAATCGGGACTTTATTATTCAAATTATTACCTGCAGGGTCTATTTGTGGCGCACCCAAAGCCCAAACATTAGCCATCATCGAAGAAGCTGAGAACTATCAGAGAGGGTATTATACAGGGGTATTTGGTATCTTTGATGGCGAAAATTTAGATAGCGCTGTCATGATTCGCTTTATTGAAAAAACAGCTAATCAATCGCTTATCTTTAAAAGTGGTGGAGGAATCACGGTTTTTTCGGAAGCGGAATCGGAATATCAGGAAATGATTGACAAAGTATATCTCACTTCAAAACAATAGTCTTGTGTGGAAAGAAGCCATTTATCATTTATTAAAGTATCACCAAATAGCCTTTGAAACAAAGACATTAGCCTCTCCTTTTGAAGCAATTTACCTGTCTGAACATCAATTATTCATCCATTTTATTTCACTACAGACCTTTCAAACTGTGGATGTAAGCCTTGATTTCTTCAAAGATTTATCTGAAGAAATTCAAAGTCAGCACCAAAGAATTATTCACTTATGGGAAGATGTTTGGAATGATAATCCCGACTTAGTAAGTGCCAGAATGTTGGCCATGTGCGGACATTCAAAACGTTTGAATGCCAGACATTGCTTTGTCGAGAGGATAGATAACCCAACAGCAGAGGCATTTCTGAATGAAAACCATTTACAAGGGTCTGTCAAATCAAAGTTCAAATATGGCTTATTCTTGAAAGCTCAATACCTTGAAAAATTCATTGAACCAACCATTATTCAGTACCTAAATCAGCCTTTGTTGATTGCCGTAGCTACGTTTAGTGCAGGTAGGGCGATGAAATATGGTGAGCGGGCGGGTACTCGTTCTTATGAATTGCTCCGCTTTGCTACGCTCACAAAACATCATGTGGTGGGCGGTATGGATAAACTGCTAAAGGCTTTTATCAACGAACACGAACCGGACGATGTGATGTCGTATGCCGATAGAGATTGGTCTGATGGAAGAAGCTATGAGACCTTGGGTTTTCACAAAGTGGAAAGTACGGATGCTCAGCAATTTTGGTTAGCGATTGACCAAAACAAAAGATTTAGTATTAATCAGGAGCAAGATTTGACTGAACGAGGTTTTATTCAGATATTTAATGCTGGAAGTATTAAATACATCAAGACGATTCATAATAATAAAGCCACTATAAACAACTATTTTCAACAAACCTAAGTAGCGATGATAGATAGAGTTCATGAGCAAGTGATGGCGCAGTATGGTGAACAATTACGTGTAAGAGTATGCGGTATTTGTGTACAAGATGATAAAATTTTAATGATAAACCATAAGGGTGTTGTTGAAAATGCAGCTTTTTGGTGCCCTCCAGGTGGTGGTTTACAGTATGGCGAAAATGTAATAGAAGGGATACAACGTGAGTTTTTGGAGGAAACTTTCACAGAGGTTTCCATAGAACATTTTATGTTTGTCAGCGAATTTATCGAGACGCCGCTTCATGCTATTGAGTTATTCTTTAAAGTTAACCTTGAAAAAGGAAAGGTAGAAAAGGGCTTTGACCCTGAATTAAAAGAGCAGATTATTCAAGAAGTAAAATGGCTTAGTTTTGAAGAGATTAAAGCCAAGCCTGCTAGGGAGGTACATAGAGTGTTCTCTTTTTGTAATTCTTTGGAAGAACTTTTGAATACTAAGGGAATGATTTAGCATTTAGGAGTTTTGGGTTTATGAGTTTAAGGTTTGTCGAATCTGTGTTCTGTGTGCCACAGACCACGGATTGGCTTGACGATTAGGTAAGGTTTTAAACCTTATCACTAGCGGGTGACTTAAGTCCTATTGATTACCCACATCTTTTAAAAAAGTTAAAATGAGGATGTGGTTATTGATAAAATTAGCTTAAATGTACATAAATAGTCTTTAAACCAAGCGTTGAAGCCCTCATCTCTAGCGAGGGACTTAAGTCCCTCGCTAGAGATAAGATACTGATTATTAGTTATTTATATACTTGTGGGTAATCAGTAGGACTTAAGCCACCAACTAATAGAAAAAATAAGTTGTTCAAAACTTTATTTATCGTTTGTAATTCTTTTCATACCTACTAATCCATTCATCCACAGTTACCTTCGTAGCCAATTCACCTATTAATTGATACGGAATTTGGTCTACCTTTTTGAAGCGTATACAGCTTTTGCCCATATCTAGTTTTGCTTTAGTATGTTTAGGATATTCAGCAACAAACCATTCATGCAAGGTAGGGTCTGAATAGACCATCATATGATATACCGCCACAAAGTTTTTTTGTGAAGCAATATTCAGAAAAGGCAAAGGTAAGGATGGGTCACAATGATAGCCATCAGGATAAAGCGAATGGGGTATTACATAACCAATCATGCCGTAGCTCATTACTTCGCTAAAACCCTCTGGTATATTTTCAAGGATTGCCTTTCGTAAGGCATTGATTGCTAGTTTTCTGTCTTCTGGTAACTGTTCAACGTATTCGTCGGGAGTTAATGCATTGCTTTGCATAGATAACCTAGTTTTGAGTTGCCATAAATATACAAAAAAAGAGGCTATTTGAAAACAAAAGCCTCTTAATCTTACTATAAAATTCTCTTTTGAAACTCCGTCAGATGGTCGTCCGTAAAATCTAAATGAGTTACAAACCTTACTTGGTGTTTGCCAAAAGTCGTAGCACGAATTCCTTTAGCATTTAGCTGTTGAACATAGTCAGCCGCTAAAATTTTATGGTTCAAATTCAGAATTACAATATTGGTATCTACTGGTAAAACGTTTTCCACCTCAGGCAACTTGGCCATTGTTTCACCAATTATGCTGGCACGAGCGTGGTCTTCTTTTAATCGATTAATATGATGGTCAAGGGCATAAATGCCAGCCGCTGCCAGATAACCAGCTTGTCGCCAACCACCACCCAAGCGTTTACGCACTCTTTTAGCTTTTTTGATAAAGGCTTTCGTTCCCAAAAGCACTGAGCCAACAGGTGTTCCTAGTCCTTTAGATAAACAAACCGACATAGAATCGAATACTTTACCATATTCTAGCGGACTTTCCTCTGTCTCTACCAAAGCATTAAATATTCTTGCACCATCTAGGTGTAAAGGAATATTGTTGGCGATACAAAGTTGTTTTATCGCTTGAATATCAGTCAATTGATAATAAGCTCCTCCACCTTTGTTGACAGTATTTTCCAAAGAAACCAATGCTGAGATAGGATGATGGATATTATCAGGCTGAATTACTTCCTTGATTTGCCAAGCTTTCAACCGCCCCCTGTCGCCTTCAAGCAAATTCACAGATGCTAAAGAATTAGCTGCAATACCTCCGCCTTCATATAAGTAAATATGCGAAAGGGCATCACAAATTACCTCGTCGCCTTGTTTCACATGAACGTTAATCGCTATTTGGTTGGTCATGGTACCCGAAGTACAAAACAAGGCTGCCTCATACCCAAACATATTAGCGGCTTTTTGTTCAAGGGCAATAACCGTTGGGTCGTCTTCAAAAACATCATCGCCGACCTCCGCAGTAAACATTGCCTCCAACATGGCAGGTGTAGGTTTCGTAAAAGTATCACTCCTTAATTCAATGGTCATGTTGTAAATAGTTTTTTGATGAAATAAGGGCAAAGATAGATATTGCGTAACTTAGTAGTGAAAGGTTTTGTGGTTTTTATTACCGCAGTCGCTCGTTTCAAACGGGTGACTGCGGTAGCTATTTATGCCAATTTTGTAGGTTTTTTAACAACATAATTGGCATAAAAGCTGATAAAACAATCACCTTTACCAAAAGAGGGGATTTATAAATTAGCTTTTGTTATATCTTTCAAAACCAACATAGCACTGAATTATTCCAGAAATAATTGCTCCATAGAATATGAAGCCAATATTAGCGAATGTTCCTCCCAGTCCTAAAATAAGCCATATCGCTCCCCATATCATGTTTTTTATACCTACCTTTCTATTTTGTTTTGCTTGCCATTTTTCAATATTATCGACAATGGTAGTTGCTGTCTCTTCGTCAAGACCACGTTCTTTTAAAATATTAATAACTTCGTAAATAGACCTTTCTTCATTAATAATCAATTGCATTGCAATTTGCTTACAATCATAAATTAATTTTTTTTGTTCAAGTAGATTTCCTTCCATGACGGTTAATTTAGTAAATAATAGATAGATGTTATAATGATTATAAACGTATAGTTTTTTGATTCCGTAATAAGATATTGATACTGTATACTTCTTAGATTATTGTTTGGGCTTATCGTAATTATCCAATATTTCTTTTATTTCGTTGTCATTCAAAAGTGTTAGTTTTGCTTGACTTATTGCTTCATCAGCCGACATCATTGAACGAATTAAAATCAATTTATAGACCTCTTTTTTTTTGTCATGGTCAAGTTTGGATGGTCTTGTCGAAACAAAGTTCTCATAGGTACTTGCCATATTCAACCAAATCTCTATCTCATTGTCGGGGTTTAAGTCTCTTTTGAAATTTGATATCGTTTCTTCCAGCGTACTTGGGTTTACTTCTGAAAACGTAGTGAAAATTTTCTTGATTTTTGTCATTTGCTCAACACTCAATGTATCGTGGACTTCGGGACCAATTACTAAGCTGTCGATATTTGCCATCTGAGTTTCTGATTTTTCGCTTGAATGGCATGAAAACGTTGTAAGACAGATAATTATCACAAAAATTAAAAGGAAAGGATTTTTGGAGAAAGAAGGTGTTATCATACTTATTTGGTGTTTTACTTTTAATGTTGTTTGTGTATTTATAAAGCTATAGGGAATACAAAATAAATTTCTTCACAACCTACTACTTTCCGAAATAATCCCCAAACCAAATCTTAATTTATTTTACAAAATTTATTATGCGTATTTTATCTTATGATAAAACAGTAGTGGTAACACTTGCGGTTAGCGTTTCCAACCCTTATTGAAGCATTCCTTTTATCTAAACTGTTTTTTTACATTTAGCAAGTCTTTTATTAACATCACTTGATGGAAAAAGGCGTAATGCTTACTAAATTGCTACAAAACTTCATTACATACACAACATCCATCATGAGATTAATTATTACCATCCTCTTTGCATTCTTTACCATTCAGGCATTCTCTCAAGCTGACAAAACTGATAATGCTAAACCGTTTATATTAGGCGTGATTGATGAGGTTTATTCAAAGGAGTTAGCAGAGAAAAGGATTTTAAATATTTACCTACCAGAAGGTTATAGCAAGAATGACACAATTACCTATCCCGTTACTTACCTGCTAGATGGCTCGGCTGATGAAGATTTTATTCATGTAGCTGGAATATTTCAGTTCAATAATTTTGAATGGGTAAACCGTGTGCCTAAATCTATAGTAGTGGGCATCGCCACGGTTGATAGGAGGAGGGATTTTACGTTTCCTACTACCATTGAAGCAGATAAAAAGAAAAATCCAACTTCTGGGCACTCCGATAAATTTATAGCATTCATTGAAAAAGAACTACAACCCTTTATTCAAAAAAAATACAAAACTAATAACAATAAAACCATTATTGGACAATCGTTAGGGGGATTATTGGCGACTGAAATTTTGCTAAAACAGCCAACGCTTTTTAATAAGTATATTATCGTGAGTCCGAGTATTTGGTGGGATAATGGTTCGTTACTTACTGTGCCGTCCGCATTGTTGCAACCTACTTTTTTGCAGAAAACTGAAGTTTATATTGGTGTAGGCAAAGAGGGACTTACACCCACAGTACCACCACGTGTCATGGAAGTAGATGCCAATTTATTAGCCGAGAAAATTAAAAGCACACAGAGTAAAACAGTAAAGGTTTATCTAGACTATCTTCCGCTGGAAAATCATGCTACCATTGGTCATCAGGCAGTGGTGAATGGCTTGCAGTGGATTCATGGTGAAAATAAGAGATAAGGAAATGATATTTTCTATTAGCAGGTGACTTAAGTCCTATTGATTACCCACATCTTTTAAAAAAGTTAAAATGAGGATGTGGTTATTGATAAAATTAGCT
>NZ_JBWKYN010000243.1:0-6962 GCF_059423785.1 Arcicella sp. GW458-12-2-14-TSB2
ATTTTAATTGTGATTGAGTAGGTTAGTGATTATATTTTATAAGATATATAAAAATCACTCAATCACAATTCACTAACTCACTCAATCACAACTAACCTACCGTTTCTGCTAATTCAGCAAATGAAATTTCAAAGTGTGAGGCATTATAGATACATTCACCGTTTTGAATGATTAATACCTGCGGAGATTGATGCTCTACTCCGAAAGTTGAAGCAATAGCACTAGAAATCGGGCGATACTTTAATAAATCTAAGTAATAAGGCTTTAACTCTCCCACGCTCTCTTGTTTCCAATTTCTTTCTAAGCGATTTAAAGCAGTTGATGAGATTGAACACGTTGTGCTATGTTTCAAAATCAAGATTGGTTGTTGTTTCGATTCCTCTTTTATAACCTCTAATTGAGATAAATCTGTTAATTGATTCCAGTTCATTTTAATTATTTAGCGTCTTTTCGCTTATTCTGATGATGTAAATGGTAGTACGTTGTTTTAATATGAAACTAATTAGCTGTAATTTTGATTCAAAATTAATTCAAATTTCATTTGTCAAAGCTACTTTATCATATTTCAATTTATACTTACCAGTTTTTTGTCTGGTTAGTGAGTCCTTTTAACACGAAAGCCAAACTTTGGATTCAAGGCAGAAAAGACTTTAAAAATCAAGTTTATTCAAGTCCATTTTGGATAAAAAGAAGTACTTCATCAGCACCTCTTGCATGGTTTCACAGTGCCTCGTTAGGTGAATTTGAACAAGCCAGACCAGTCATAGAAAAGTATAAAGAAAACTTTCCGTCACATCTCATCCTGCTTACTTTTTTTTCGCCTTCTGGTTACGAGATTCGTAAAAACTATAGTGGTGTAGACTTTATTTGTTATTTACCTATCGATACCGCAAAGAATGCACGCGAGTTTATCGAGATGTTTCAGCCTTCAGTTGCCTTTTTTGTGAAATACGAATTTTGGTATAATTATCTGAGAATACTTTCTGAAAAACAAATTCCTGTGATGTCATTTTCTACTATCTTCAGAGCAAACCAAGTATTTTTCAAAAGCTACGGAGGCTTTTATAGAAACATTCTTGCTTATTTTACCCATATATTTGTACAGAATAAAAACTCGTTTGAATTATTAAAAAGCATTAATATTCAACAAATTAGCATTGGCGGAGATACCCGTTTCGACAGGGTAAAACAAATTGCGGATGCCAAAAAAGAAATTGAAGTAGTTGAAAAATTTAAGGATAACAAACTTTTGTTAATTGTAGGTTCGTGCTGGCAACAAGATTTTGAAGTAATAGCACCTATGTTGAATGAGTTTGAGCATGATTTAAAAGTAATCATTGCTCCTCACGAAATTCATGACGAGGAAATCACCGCTTGGCAGAAAGTGTTGAAAAAAAACTCTATCAAATTTTCAGAGATCCAACACTTGACGGATACTGAGATAGCAACAACAAATACGCTTTTTATTGATAATATAGGGATGCTTTCTTCCTTGTATCAATATGCAGATTTTGCGTGGGTTGGAGGTGCCTATCGCAAAGGATTGCATAATACATTAGAGGCTGCCACTTTTGGCTTACCTATCTTTTTTGGCAATAATAATTATCAGAAATTTCAGGAAGCCATGGATTTAATCCGTATTGGTGGTGCTTTTGTGATTGCCGATACCGCTCAATTTAAAAACAATTTTGAGCCATTATATTTTGATGTTGATTTAAGAAAAGAAAAATCAACAATTATTGAAGAGTATGTGAAAGAGAATTTGGGGTGCACGGACAAAATAATAACATTTACCAAGGAATTATCAATATTCTGATACACGAATGAAAGGATTAGTATTACGATCAACAGGCTCATGGTATGAGGTGCTCGACGAAAACAAGCACGTATGGCAGTGTCGTTTAAAGGGCAAGTTTAAGATTCAAGGGTTAAAAACCTCTAACCCGATTGCGGTTGGAGATAGAGTAGAATTTGAGATTGAAGATAAAACAGAAAACATGGCAACCATCTTTAAGATAGATGCCCGTGAAAATTATATCATCCGTAAATCTGTTCATAAAACTGCCCACGGGCATATTTTAGCAGCCAACCTTGATCAGGCTGTTATTATCGTTACCTTAAACTACCCTAGAACATCCTTAGGATTTATCGACCGTTTTTTGGTTTCGGCAGAATCCTTTAGAATTCCTACAACGATTGTTTTCAATAAAATAGATTTACTCTCAGAAGAAGAAAAAGATTATTTAGCCGATTTAGCGGCGATGTACGAAGAAATAGGTTACCCTTGCGTATTTACATCGGCAGTCGGCAACATTGGCATTAAGGCATTTAATGATATTCTTAAAGACAAAATTTCATTAGTATCGGGGCATTCAGGTGTTGGCAAATCTACATTAGTAAATCAGATTGCCCCTACCTTGGATTTAAAAACAACAGAAATTTCAACGTTTGCTAATAAGGGTGTGCACACCACTACTTTTGCAACAATGTTTGAACTAGAGGAAAATACTTTTATCATTGATACACCGGGCATCAAAGAATTGGGATTAATCGACATTGACAAACAAGAGCTATCGCATTTCTTTCCAGAGATGCGAGCATTGTTGGGGCAATGCAAATATCATAATTGCAAGCATATCAACGAGCCAAAATGTGCTGTGCTGGAAGCTGTAGCTGAAGGAACAATAGCTGAAAGTCGATACAACAGTTATTTAAGCATGATGAGTGATGATGATAACAGAAGATAATCTTCTATAAAATAGAGGATACTTCTTCTGCTATCGACACCGAAACACGCATATCTGATAAGTAAATACTTCCGAATTGAGTAGCCAAAGCTACATCTGCGGCATCTCGACCATAAGCCAGAACTACTCTATTACCTTTTGGTGAGTCTTGGGTAGCATCAAAAGTATACCATCTTCCACCGACAAAGGCCTCAAACCATGCATGTAAATCCATTGGATCTAGCTCATGTAAATAACCTACTACCATTCTGGCAGGAATACTTAAACTTCTACACAAGGCAATTCCTAAATGAGAGAAATCTCTACAAACGCCCACTTTGGCGGCAGCAGTATCCTTAGCAGAAGTAGAAGCATTACTAAAGCCATATTGGTAAAATATATTTTGGTGAATCCACTTACGGATTGCCTCTACTTGGTCATAACCAGGATAGGCATTACCAACAATTTGAAAAGCTAGATTTCCTAATTGGTCTGACTCACAGAATCTACTTGGCAATAAATAAATAAGTTCTTCAGGAGGTAAGTCTTCAATTAATACAAAATCAGCACCAGGGGCTACATCAATTTCATCAGCCGTTTGCACGATTGAAGAAGTAAGTACATTAAACTTTCCTACTGGAGTTAATAAACGCTGACATAAATTTCCATACATGTCGGTGTATTCAGTAATAGGAACACTTGGTTCAAGAATATACTCTTCCTTAATAATCCACTGCCCAGCACCACTTCTTGGTCTGAGCATCAGGATTAATGGGGTAGTCGAGTAAGCTTCATAATCAAGTTGGCAACTTATTTGAAGTCTCATGATTTTAGCTTTTATTCTAATCTAAGTTAAGTTTAGATAGTTGATTAAAATAGTCTGATTGTTGAAAATGTAATAATTATAAAAATTAGAGGTTTCTATCGCCTCTTAGAAAGCTGAAAACGGCGAGTATTAATGCTACAAAAAATAATATTTTAGCAAAATAAGCTGCACTAGAGGCAATACCGCCAAAACCAAAAATAGCAGCAACTAAAGCAACAACGAGGAATGTGATTGACCAGCGTATCATAGTTATAAATGTTTAATGTTGAAATAAGATTTTCTTTGTTTTCAACTTAAAAAAATTTATACCATGAATAATGACTCGGAATTCATTTTAATTCCTCAAAAAATCAGTAAAAAACATACATTATGAGTAAAAAAATACTCATTTGGGGAAGATTGTTCAGTTCTCAGGGTAAATAAGTGTAAAAGATGATTTCCTTCCAAAAGTAAGAATAAATAGTTAATTTGCAGTGGTTAAAATTAGTAAACTGTAAATTAAATAAATCCAAAAATTTGAAACCATCAATTACAAATCCTACACACCTTTGGGGTATTGATTTAGGGGGTACAAAAATTGAATGTGCCGTATTAGATAAGGAGAATGACTTAGCCGTAATAGTTAGAAAGCGTATCCCAACTGAGGCCGACAAAGGATATGAACATATTATTAGTCAGATTGTTAAGTTGGTATCGTTAGTAATAGATGAAATAGGAGAACAACCCATCCAAATTGGTTTTGCAACACCCGGCGTATTAGACCCCTCAACGTTTACGATGAAAAATAGCAATACCGTTTGCATGAACGGGCAGCCTATGCATCAAGATTTAGAAAAAGCGTTAGGAGTACCTGTAAAACTGGCAAATGATGCTAACTGCTTTGCTTTGGCTGAAGCATTGATGGGTGCTGGCAAAAAATATCCAAATGCTGAATTAGTTTTTGGTGTAATCATGGGCACGGGTGTCGGAGGAGGATTGGTTGTACATGGTAAAGTAATTGCGGGTCATCATGGGATTGGCGGTGAGTGGGGACATAACATTATTGAAGAAGGTGGCGAGCCGTGCTATTGCGGAAAAGCTGGCTGTGTAGAAAAAGTAATTGCAGGACCTGCCCTTGAAAAATATTATCAAAAAATTAGTGGAACAGCCCTAGGATTGAAGGAAATATTAGCACGTTATTTAGCTGATAGCGATGCTCATGCGACAGCTACGATTGATAGACTTCTAGAGTTTTATGGCAAAGGGATTTCTACTTTAATCAACGTACTTGACCCCGATTTAATTATTATCGGCGGTGGCGTAGGCAATATAGATTTGCTTTATACGGAAGGCTATGACAGAATCAAAAAGTATATTTTTAATAATAAAAAAATATCAACACCCATCGTAAAACCAATATTGGGTGATAGTGCTGGGGTTTTTGGTGCAGCACTTTTGTAAAATAGTTATAAATGATAACAAAAGGTATTTTGAGCATTTTATTCGTGTTCAAAATACCTTTTTTGCTTTTTCATCAATCAAATTGGTAAAACAGTCGTATTCTTAACCTCCGACATGACAAACGAGCTACTGATATGTGCTACACTTTGAAGGGCAGACAACTTCTTTTGGTAAAATTCATTATAAGCCTCCATATCTCGCGCAATGATTTTCACTAAATAATCATAGCTTCCCGATACCACACTACATTCTATCACCTGAGGGAATTCTTTGATAGCTTCTTCAAATTCTTCGAAATGATTTTTCTGTTGCTTATCTAATGTAATACTACAATACACCACGAGTGGATTACCCAATTTTTTCTTATTCAGAATAGTGACATATTTCTCGATAATCTCTTCCTGTTCCAATCTTTTGATACGGTCGTGGGTGGGAGTCATGGAAAGATTAATCTGCTTAGAGATTTCTTTGATAGTAAGTTGGGCATTCTCCTGCAATAATTGAAGAATCCGCAAATCTGTTGCATCTAAAGCCATAAAGAAAAATTTACTTTACAGAATAATAATATTCGCATAATACAGGAATTTTTCCCTATAATGGCATAAATATACATAATTTTTCCTTATTTATTTCGAAAACATAAAACTATTTCCTGTTTCACTAACTTTGCACATCTTCATTTACAAACCCTATCTGTGGATCTGTTATTGAATAAAGTTTTTCAATAACAGGAAAGCAGGTAATAAACCCCAACAAGCCATGATTATCGGTGTACCCAAAGAAATTAAGAATAACGAAAACCGTGTAGCACTAACTCCTGCGGGCGTAGCAGAATTTAAGAAAAACGGGCATACTGTTTATATACAAACCCAAGCTGGTACGGGCAGTGGCTTTTCGGATGAAGAATATGTAAAAGCTGGCGCTAGCATTTTGGGCACTATTGAAGAAGTATATGCTATTGCAGAGATGATTTGCAAAGTAAAAGAACCAATTGCTTCTGAATATTCATTGATTAAAGAAAATCAATTGTTATTCACTTATTTCCACTTTGCTTCTTCAGAACCGTTGACTCATGCTATGATTGAGCGTAAAGCAATTTGTTTGGCTTATGAAACAGTAGAAAAAACAGATCGTTCTTTACCTTTATTAGTACCGATGTCGGAAGTAGCGGGTAGAATGGCGATTCAAGAAGGTGCAAAATACTTAGAAAAACCTATGGGTGGAAGAGGTATCTTATTAGGTGGCGTTGCAGGTGTAAAACCAGCGAATGTATTGGTGTTAGGTGGTGGAATTGTAGGAACACAGGCTGCAAAAATGGCAGCAGGTTTAGGAGCAAACGTTACGATTATGGATATTAGTTTGCCTCGTTTACGCTATTTAGAAGATGTAATGCCTGCCAATGTAGATACTGTGATGTCTAATGAATATAACATTCGTGAAGCTATTAAATTATCTGATTTGATTATTGGTGCGGTGTTGATTCCAGGGGCTAAAGCACCTCATTTGATTACCCGTGAAATGTTGAAAGAAATGCGTCAAGGTACTGTGTTAGTAGACGTAGCCGTTGACCAAGGTGGTTGTATTGAAACTTGTCACCCTACTACACACGAAAACCCTACTTTTGAAATCGATGGCGTAGTGCATTACTGTGTGGCTAATATGCCGGGTGCAGTACCTTATACTTCAACATTGGCATTAACCAATGCTACTTTACCTTATGCAATTCAATTAGCAAATAAAGGTTGGAAGAAAGCTTGTGCTGATAATGAAGAATTGAAAAAAGGTTTGAATGTAGTAGCTGGTAAAATCGTTTATAAAGGCGTATCAGATGCTTGGGGCTTAGAGCTTTCACCTCTTGAAAGCGTTTTATAATTTATAGATGTTTTTAAAAGAAATGAGGCTGTCTAAAAAGGAAAATATCACCAAATATTCTTTGGATTTTAACCTCACCCCTAACCCCTCTCCTTCAG
>NZ_JBWKYN010000244.1:0-6960 GCF_059423785.1 Arcicella sp. GW458-12-2-14-TSB2
CATTCCCATTCGTTTATTTCCCCCTTTCAAAAATGATTAACTAGTGGACGAGAGTTCGAATCTCTCCGTCTCTACATAAGTTTATATTTCCCTTTCAAAAATGACTAACTACGTCGCAGATTTATTAGAAGAAAAATATTTAAAGTATAATCAGCCTAATTTTATTCCAAACGATCCAATTTCTATTCCGCATCTTTTTACCAAAAAAGAAGACATCGAAATCATGGGTTTCTGGTCAGCCGTATTAGCTTGGGGTCAAAGAAAAACTATTATCAATAAATGCAAAGAATTGATAACGTTGATGGATGGTAGCCCACATGATTTTATCATCAATCATCAAGATTCAGACCTTAAGCCGTTTTTGTCTTTTAAACACCGTACCTTCAATGATATTGATACCCTCTATTTTATCGCTTGGTTTCGTCATTATTACCAAAAATACGAATCTTTAGAAGAAGGCTTTCTGGTTGAATATACGTCATCAGAGCATACAAATGTCAAGCAGAACCTAATGTCTTTTCACGAGCTTTTCTTTAGCTTGGAAAATTATCCTGAAAGAACAAGAAAGCACATTGCCACACCCCTGAAAAACTCTTCTTGTAAACGACTGAATATGTTTTTGCGTTGGATGGTCCGTAAAGATAGTCATGGGGTTGATTTTGGGATTTGGCATCGCTTAGATACTTCAACACTTATTTGCCCTTGTGATGTCCATGTAGAGAGAGTCGCTCGTAAATTAGGCTTAGTAGAAAGACCAAAACCAGATTGGCAAATGGCAGTCGAATTAACTGAAAATTTAAAATTGCTAGATGCCAAAGACCCAGTAAAATATGATTTTGCGTTGTTCGGTTTGGGAGTAGAAGGCGAAATGTAAAATACATAGAAATAATTAATGAGCTTTGAGCATTCAGTTTTTCAATAGTTAAACAATAGCGTTAGCAATATTTTTCAAAATGAAAATTATAAAAGAACCATTTGGGCGTTTTACAGAATACATTTTATCAAATCCTACAACAGGAGAATCAGTGAATATTTTACCTGCATTCGGTGGAATAATCCGTAAAATGACCTTTCAGAAAGAAGGCAAACTTTTCAATGTAATCGCTGCAGCGGATACCGACGAGCAATTAGTAAATGAAATGACGGCTTACCCATCAGCACATTTGTTTCCTTGGGGGAATAGGGTACGAGATGGGAAGTATACATTTGAAAATGCAAATCATCAATTACCGATTAATGAAGTAGGATTGCATAATGCAATTCATGGATTTGTGGCATTTGCAAATTTTGAAGTTGTTCAAGAAGAGGCAGATGATACTAAAGCAAGCATTGTAATACAATTTGAATACAAAGGTAATCATGTTGGTTATCCTTTCCCTTTTGTGTTAGCGATAACCAATACATTGTCAACAACGGAAGGCTTTACGCTCACGTATACCATTAAGAATACAGGCTCTACAAAAATGCCAATGGTATTAGGTTGGCATCCATATTTTAAAATAGCAGGTGAAACGGCCAACGATTGGCACATTGATTTTCCTGCAACAGAACAATCTATTCCCGACGAACAGATGATTTCTGTCAGTAAAAAGTCGGTTGATTTTAGCGGAGGTATTGATTTGAACAATCAAATACTAGATGCTGTTTTTAGCGTTAAAAAAGCGGAGAAAATTACGGCTGTACTTCATTCTGCGAAGCAAAATGTTTCTATCAATGTTTGGCAAGAAGGACTGGATAATCAATTTACTTTTATGGTTGTCTATATTCCACCAACACGCGATTGTGTAGCTATAGAGCCAATGACGGGCAATACTGACGCTTATAATTCTGGAGATGGCTTGCTGACTTTGTCAGCAGAAGAAACCTATCAAGCAAGCTGTGGTGTTTTTTTATCGTAAAAGAAATAGGGAAGAACATTCAATTATCCTTCCCTATTTTTATATCCTTATTTTTTTCGATGTTGTATTCTTTCATAAACCATCTGAATGATACCATCTTTTAAGCCTAAATCTGGTACAAATATTTTTTTAGCCCCTGCACACTCCATCGCTGATAAATAGATTTGTGCAGCGGGAACAATTACATCTGCACGGTCGGCATTTAATCGTAATTTATTGATTCTCTCTTCGTAAGTAAATGATGCTACATAGTTTTTCAAACGAACCAATTCTTCATAACTGATAGAAGTAGCATCTTGATGATTAGGAGAAATATTGAATAACTTGCTAATGTTCCCACCCGTACCTACAGCGGTAATGTTAGCCGTTTTTACATCAATATTGCTTTCGATCCATCTACGCATTTTATCCCAGTCGCTCTCTTTTTCCTTATGCTCTAACAAACGAACAGAACCAATTTTGAAAGATTTTGAAGCGATTTTCTTTCTTTCAGAGTAAATGTTTAACTCTGTCGAACCCCCACCTACGTCGATGTGCAAATAATTGGCATCATCCAAGGCTTGTACTACTACGTCATTGATAAGTTCAGCTTCTTTAGCGCCTTCTATGATGTTGATTTTCATATCCAAAATTTTGTGGATACGGGTAATCACAGCTTCGGCATTTCCTGCTTCACGCATGGCAGAAGTAGCACAAATCATATAATCTTTTACTTCGTGTAAGTCTAATAAAAGTTTATAGGCATTTAATAATTTGAATATTCTTACCTCAGACTCAGGGCTGATTTCTCCGTCATTAAATACATCATGTCCCAAACGTAAAGCAAAACGAACGTATTCTACTTTTTTAAAACTTATTTTACCATCGTTTTCCAGGACTCTTGAGATTTGCATTCTGGCGGCATTCGAGCCGATGTCAATTGCGGCAATTTTCATGAATAATAATTTTGAATGATAATATTATAATTTGTTAAAGGTAAAGCCATTTCCTTCCTCCTCAAAATCAAGCTCTATATTTATTAAATACATCAAATGACGCTTGTCTATTAGCACTTTCAAGTCGTTGATTTCGTAAAGCTCATCGTGTTCTGTCATTTTGTCAAAGCCAATCAGATAAGTAGCACTACACGCTCCACCACGTAACCCAACTCTTAAAAAATAATTCTCAGGAATGCCTTTTATACCCAAAGCCCTGATTACCTCTGTTTTGGCAGTTTCAGTAATATTGATGGGAATAATTTTAGTATCTGTCATTGATTTTTAGCATTAATGAATAAGTAAACAGTGACTGACTTGGAATGATACAGCTAAAAAGCATTTCCCAATTCACTCAATTTACAGTCTTTAATATCGATTCCTTAATTAAAGGGTAATTTCATTGGGCAAAATTACTTATTTTTGAAGGATTATCGTGAATAATAAACCCCAACATCATGGAATTAGTTGCTGATTTAATAAAGGTTTTACTCCCCGCTGCTTTAGTTTTATGGGCTATGTATCTAACAGTCAGTTCTTTCTTGAAAAAAGAATTAGTACAAAAAGAATTAAATATTAAAGCTGAAACAGCCAAAACAATCCTCCCAATCCGTTTACAGGCCTACGAACGCATGGCATTGTTCTTAGAAAGAATTTCGCCTAATAACTTGTTAATCCGTTTGTCGGGTAGAGTTGACACAGTTGGAGGGTTTCAACAATTGATGTTAGCTGAAATCAGAGAGGAGTTTTCGCATAACCTCGCTCAACAAGTATATATGAGTGATGAGGCTTGGTTGAACATCAAAAATGCCATGAACGAAATTGTAGCATTGATTAATTTATCAGCCAAAGATATCGACCCGAATGCTCCTTCACTTGAGTTATCAAAACGTATTCTGGAAGTTGTACTTTCTAAAAATATTGCTCCATCAGACGATGCCCTAAAATTCTTAAAACAAGAAATGCGTAATAATTTTATGTAGGATTTAGCATCTACATTTGACGTTGTCTATCACTACATTAATTTCTTTTTTAACCAACGATTTAAGTGCTTGTCAATCCTGAACGTGTACAGATTACTAAGAGCAATCAATGTTAGAATAGTAATTAAAGTGAATGCCCAACCAAATGGTGAAAAATAGGCACCAAATGAATAGATGATTAAAACGCCTGTATTTTCATGTATTAAATACAAGAAGTAGGAAGATTCACCAATATCGCTCACTATTTTATTTTCAAAAAAGGCAAGCTTATCTGGGAGATAGATAAATAAGAAAAACAATAAAAACATAACCCCATAGATTGCCTTTGTAGAAAAATTAACTCCTGAGTAAATAATAAATAATGAAAAAAATAGGAGGTAGATTTTGATATAAAGCGGCGTTTCTGCGTTGTTCTGCTTGTTTTTGAATAATGAATAAAACAAAACACCAATAGCAAAGAAAGGCAAATAAGTGATTAAATTGAATCCTTCTTGCATCCATTTTGAATAACTCATCAAAAAAGATGGGGTCAAACCAATACGTATTAAACCTGAAGAAAATAAATTAATATTTAGTTTGGAATCATTGACAACGATGAAATTAACAACAACCAAAATAGTTGAAGTCAGCATGAAATTTTTAAGAAATCTCTCTTTATTGAAATAATAAATTGTACTAGACAGGAAATAAAATTGTAATTCAGGCCAAAGACTCCAATAAGAATCGTTTAAATAATGGAGTTCTACATTAAATCTACTGAATAGAATGTTAAGCAAATTTGGATGAATAAAAGTAAGGCTTGGTATGAAATTAACTATTTTATGACTGTTGTAAAATATATTATCAGTATCGAAAAGGTTGAAAATAATGTAGGTAATTATCGAAGCAATAATCATTGAAGGTAATAACCTCATTAATCTTTTCTTCCAAAAGGAACGAAAAAATGGCGTGTTATCAAGCGTGAAAAATATTACAAAACCACTAATGATAAAAAAGAACTCTACTCCTAAATAGCCCCATCTGAAATAATCGTAATCATTATTGTAAGGATACAGTGAAACAGGATATAAAGGTGGTATTCTTCGTGAAAAATAATGAAAAAGCATTACTGATAATATTGCCAATGCCCTAAAACTATCCAATAACGTAATTCGAGTTTTTATCATATTTTTTGATAGGTTTACTTTTTATAGTATATACAACTTGAAGTGTTTGCAAATTACACCAATCAAACTCAATTCTCCAAGTTTTCATAAATTGTAATTAGTTAAGAGCAGAGCCAATTTAAAATGATTTATCTCTAAAACCAATCACGTAATTCAATGAAAAATATCTATATTTTTAGTGGGCTAGGAGCAGATGAAAGGGTTTTTAAGAAGCTAGACTTTTCGGGTTTTGAAATCACTTTTGTACGTTGGATAGCGCCCAACAAAAATGAAACCATAGCACATTATGCACTTCGGCTGACTGAACAAATTAAAACCAATCGTCCGATATTAATAGGACTTTCCTTTGGGGGAATGATGGCTACTGAAGTGGCAAAGTTGATAGACACTGAAAAGATAATCATCATTGCTTCTGCTAAAACATACCAAGAAATTCCTGTTTATTATCGCCTTGCGGGACTGTTAAAACTTCATGAGCTTATTCCCGCAGCAGTGCTGAAAACACCAAATATGTTTAGTAATTGGCTTTTTGGGGCAGAGGGTGTAGCTGATAAGGACATGTTAGCAAGTATTATGGTCGATACAGAACCAAACTTTTTAGTTTGGGCAATTGATAAAGTTGTTAATTGGAAAAATAAAACTATTCACAAAAATTTAGTACATATTCATGGAACAGCGGATAAAATTCTGCCTTTTTACTTTGTGAAAAGTGATATAATCGTAAACGGAGGAGGGCATTTAATGACTTTAAATAAAGCAGAAGAACTGACGAAAATAATAAGGCATTTATTTGATTAAGCTCGATTATTAGTAAATTCTATATAAAAATGATAATGAAATGAATGAAGAAGAACTGCAAAATATAATCAATAAGTTTGATGAAATTGAATTGAAGAAAGAAGCTATTTGGGGTATTTTTCAATATGGCGGAGGTTCCGATGAAAGTTATATAAAAGCCAACAAAGAGGGCTTAAAATTATTTGCTTTGGAATTGCTAAAGGCTTCTCTCGAGAGCAGTAAAATTATAGAAGAGAAAAAGGATAAAGTAATACATCTTGATTATTACGGGAATTGGATTAGTGAAAATGCTGATATATACCTACAATATATTGAGTTATTGGATGAGAAACAGCCATTAAAAACTGAAAAAGAATATAAAGAAACTTTATCTGACAAATTGAAAAAATATTTATTTATAATCTTTTTGATTATCTTATTAGTTGCACTTTTTATAGGGTTAGGAACAATGTTTATTTGGATATTTTAATTAAAATCCAGAAGAAAAAGAGGAAGCCCTAACGGTTTATAAAATGTTCTTAGATGAGAGGATTTAGATTAGTCAACTTTTTAAAAGTTGACTAATCTGTAAAAAGGTGCCTACTCTGTAAAACATAATGACAAAATTACACCTTCAATTTAGTCTCTGCCTTAATTTCTGACATTACGAAAATACTATGAGTACTGCCAATGTTTTCCAAAGATGCTAATTTGTTCATCAGAAAACCTTGGTATTCACGCATATCGTGGACGATAATTTTTAACATAAAATCGTAATCTCCAGAGATATTATAACATTCCTGTACTTCATCTAGCTGAACAATTTCTTTGACAAATTTTGCCCCTGCTTCTTGCGCATGTTCCTTTAGGCGAATGCTACAAAAAACCATTAAATCTTTCTCAATTTTTTCACGATTTACCAACGCAACATAGCCCTTTATTACCCCTTCTTTTTCAAGTCTTCTTACACGTTCATAAACTGGAGTAGGGGATAAATTCAGCCTGCCCGACAATTCTTTGGTTGTCAGATGAGCATCTTCTTGCAAATGCTTTAAAATTTCTCTGTCTGTTGAGTCTAGTTTCATTTTGATGTGTTTGGGTGGTTTAAGTATTCAGTAAGATAATTTATCCTTAAATTTTTAAATTTGGCTTTAAATTTAAT
>NZ_JBWKYN010000245.1:0-6885 GCF_059423785.1 Arcicella sp. GW458-12-2-14-TSB2
TTAATATATTTACAATACATCTAATTAATATCTACCAAATTTAATACAATGAAATCTACTCTTTTCAGTCAGGGAATTATTGCCTGTATTCTTGCTATTTTAAGTCTATCAGATTGTGTAGGGCAATCAACACAGGTTATCATTCAAGACACTTCTTCGAATCATAAGGTTCGCTATTATGATGATCTACTTGAACAAATCTCAACAGTAATTTGGAAAGGTCGTTCCAATAATTTTACTTTTAATATATCCTATCCAACTCAAGTTTATATAGGTTGGGAAAGGAAACTGACACCTTTTTTACTTTTTCCAGGCGATAGTTTAATGTTTAAAGAAAGAGCCGATAAAACATCCTATGAATGTGTAAATAAACCAGACTCATTATTTGGTGTTCTTACTGCCTTAGAAAAGGAGGTAGGCTTAGAACTTGCAACACATTCTGGCTATAAGGTTCAGGATGTATTAAAAAGTGAATATGAAATTTTGATTGGAAGTATTTTCAACAAAATGCATCGACAATTAAATGTATTATCTAGGTATAGGGACAGCACCAATACTATACTTTATCAAGCGACAGAACAAGAAATAAAATGTTTTACTTTGGTAGAGTTGCTATCACCTTTCATTTATGGAAATACATCATGGAAATTTTTCCCTACATGGTATACTGATAGTTTGACAAAGTTTAAACACGAGATTTTTGGATTAGATACAACAGTTGCGGGAGTAGAATATAAAAGAGCATTATTTTCCTATAATCAATTTTTGTGCAGAGATTCTTTGGGTGGAAAAAATGATTTCCAAGTACAATTCAATTCTGCTGTTAGAAATTTCAAGGGCGACCAGCGAAATTTCTTGATGGCCTATATCCTTAGAATAAACAAGCCATATAACCCTGCTAATTTTTATGATAATGTAGCTACATTTTATAACCTCTGTAAAAACGAATACTTTTTAAAATATGTAAAAGATAAATTAGATGACAAGGACTTCGTTTATCCAGATTATGTATTAAAACAGACCTTGCTAAAAGATGATAAAAGTACAATTACATGGGCTGAACTACTCAATAAAAACAAAGGGAAACTAATTTTTATAGATATGTGGGCAAGTTGGTGTCCACCTTGTTTGATGCTAATGAAACCCCTAAATGAACATATTAAGTTTTACAAAGGGAAACCCATCACTTTTATAGCATTGTCCATAGATAAAAAGAAACAGGCGTGGTTAAAAGCATCTAAACGTTATGAAGTATCTCAAGAAGGCTCAGGAAGTTACTGGATAGGGCAGTCAGATAAATTTATTCAATTTTTATTAACCCGTAGGATTGGTGAAAAAATGCCTTTATGGATACCAAGATATATAATTATTGATGCTAATGGCAACCTTATAACAGTCAATGCAATCCAGCCTCATAATCCAGCATTAAGATGGCAAATAGATTTGTTTTTGAAAGATGTGAAAACTGATTAAGAGTAGGGATTGATTCATTGCGTGGTCGGAGTTTAGATTACGTTGTTAATTGACTAAAACAAAAAAATGAGGACAAAAGAATTTCTTCCTTTGTCCTCACGTCTCATAATCTTTAGTCTTCAAAAAACTACTTTTTCTCTGGCAACATAATTACTTTAATGACATTATCACCAAAGTATTTTTTAGCCGCCGTCTTAGTACTTTCAACAGTTACTTTTTTAAGGGCTTCTTCTTCCTTCAAGATGTATTTTACATCGTCACCTTCTTGATACTGAGATTGTAAATAACCCATCCAAAAACCATTGTCACGCAATTGTGTTTCCGTCTGACGCTTCGTTTCTACCTTAAACTTATCGATGTCTGTTTGTTCAGCACCTTTTTCTTTTACTTTTTCAATTTCAGCCAACGTACGTGCTACCAACTTCTCTACGTTTTCAGGAGCACAGCCAAAAGCAATACGGAAATTATAACGTTTAGCAGGAATCTTAGCAGTACTGCCACTTACACCTACGCCATATACTCCTGATTCTTCCTCTCTTAATTTCTCAATCAATTTGATTTCCAATACTTCTGATAAAGCTTCAACCTGTGTTTCGCTTTCGGCAGTACCATCAAAGTCACCAGACCAAACCAATGTTACACGTGCTTTAGGTTCTGTACCTTTATAAAGTGTTTTTTCAACCTTTCCTTTTGGTGGGCGAATACCTAAATCTTTATAAGTTTCCTTGCGTTTAGTTGATGGTAAGCCTCCTAAATATTTTTCTAATAAAGGTTTAACTTCTTCATTTTTAAAATTCCCAACAAAGAAAAACGTAAAGTCAGAAGCATCTGCAAAGCGTTCTTTATAAATCTGGAAAGCACGAGTAGCATCAATCTTCTCCAATCTTTCTACCGTCATTGGTAAATTACGAGGAGCGTAGTTACTTAAAATCGCTGTCAAAGAGTCACTATATACTTTCTCAGGCGTCAAAGTTTTTTGTTGACTCGCCAAAGCATCACGCTGATTTGCCAAGAAACCTTTTACTACATCAGCATCAAAACGAGGCTGGGTAAAATAACTATACAATAACTGCAATGCCGTTTCTAAGTCTTTGGGGTTACTAGATCCTGAGATGCCTTCAGTCGTTCCTGAAACAAATGGACTAACCCTCGCTACTTTGCCTGTTAAGGCTTTACGGAGGTTTACTGTAGAGAAATCCCCCAAGCCACCAATAGAAGCAATAGCAGAAGCTACACGAGCATTATCAGCATCTTTATTACCATATAAATTCGACCCGCCAAAGCTATAACCACCAATCAAGATTTCATCATTTTTAAAATCTGTTGGTTTCAAAACAGCCTTTACTCCATTCGCAAAAGTATACTCTGTAAGACCTACTTCTGGAATTTGTTTGGTAGCCACTACTTTAGAACCCGTCGGTAATTTAGCAATCAGAGGTTTGTTGACAGTTTGGTCAACATACGCTGTCACATCTTTTCCAGCAGAATTTAACCACTCTCTGATTTGAGCTTCTGTAGGCAAGGTAGCTTTGTCTTTTTCAGGAGCCATCAAAATCACGGCACGGTTGGTATCTGTAATCAATAAATTACCCAACGCATTTACTTCTTCTAGTTTTATACCTTCCAAATATTGCTTAGTAAACTCATACCCAAATTCAGTTGAAGTGAGGTTTTCATCTTCTAAGAAAGCGCCTACTAAACCTTCTACCAATTGTTCAGAATCAGTTTTATCTTTTTCTTTATAAGCCTGTTCCTGACCTACCATATACTGAGTTTTGGCTCTTTGTAATTCAGAAGCATTAAAGCCGAATTTTTTAGCACGAGCTACTTCTTCTAATATGGCTTTTAAGCCTTTTTCTACGTTACTACCTTTGGCTACAACCACGGTGTTGAAAGCATCTAGGTTACCTAAAAAACCGCTATAACCTGCATAACCATATTGGAAAGGAGGGTCAGCTTTTTGAGTAAGCTCTTGGATACGTCCAGAAAGCATTTGATTGAACAATGAACGAAGCATTCCTTCACGACGGTCTTGATAAGTAACGTCTTTGCGTTTTTCCTGCTTATTCATAATCTGAACAATCGTATTCGGTTGCTCAGGGTCGGTGATGATGGCTACATCTGTACTACCGTTCAAGTCAATTTTATACTTTGTTCTTGGTTTTTCGTTGGCAGGATTTTGAATACCGCTAAATTTTTCGATAATCATTTTTTCTACCATCGCTACATCTACATCACCAACTACCGCTACAGCTTCTAAATCTGGACGATAGAAATCTTGATGAAATTGTTTCAGCACATCATACTTGAAGTTCTTTAGAATATCATCTTTACCAATAGGCAAGCGTTTGGCATATTGCGAATTGTTTAGAATGATAGGAAAGAATTTATCACGCATACGTGCTTGAGCACCTTTGCCTGTACGAGATTCTTCTAATACAACGCCTCTTTCTTTATCAATTTCGGTAGGGTCTAAGGTAGCGTTATGAGCCCAGTCTTCCAGAATTTGAATTCCCTTTTTGAATACTTCTATCGAATCTGTTGGAACGGGTAACATATACACCGTTTCATCAAAACTTGTGTAAGCATTCAAATCTGCCCCAAAACGGACACCAGATTTTTGTAGGAAATCAACTAACTCGTTTTTCGGAAAGTTTTTCGTTCCATTAAAATTCATGTGTTCCATAAAGTGAGCAAGGCCTTGTTGCTCATCATTTTCCAATACAGAACCCGCTTTTACCATCAAACGCAACTGTGCTCTATTTTTAGGTTCAGCGTTTTTCATGATATAATACTTAAGTCCGTTTGGAAGAACCCCAACTTTTACTTTTGGGTCCATTGGAAGAAGCTTTTTGCTCAAATCTTCTTGAGCCATCACTGTAAAACCCGAGATAAAACTCAGTGCTACAACAGCGATAAGGGTAGTAACTTTTTTCATGGCAATAGAGGACTCTCTTAACCCCTTAGAGAGGGTGCTTGTTTAATGTTTATTGTATTTTGGGGTTATACAAATAATAAATACAAACTCGATTAATTTAATAAAAATGCAAGTTAGCATTACCGATGTAGAATAACGGGGTTGATATAAAAAAATTATCATAGGGTGAATGATAAAAAAACGTTTCTTTGTATTGACTAAGCTAAAAATGATAACCAATGTATCAAGCCTGTATTCGAAACCATATTTATCACTTTGCAGACCTAAAAAACTTGATGGCAAAGGCCAGTCCTTTGCGTTCTGGAGATGAATTAGCAGGCGTTGCTGCCTATTCAGCCGAAGAACGTGTAGCAGCACAAATGGCTTTAGCAGAGGTGCCTCTGAAAACGTTTTTGACTGAACACTTAGTGCCTTACGAACAAGATGAAATTACACGGTTAATCATTGATACCCATGATATAAAAGCGTTTAGCCAAATTAGTCATTTAACCGTAGGAGATTTTAGAAATTTTTTGTTGGAAGAAACTACCGACACTAAGGTTCTCCAAGCTTTACAAAGAGGATTAACGCCCGAAATGGTAGCGGCCGTTAGTAAATTAATGCGTATTCAAGACTTGGTGACCGTTGCTTCAAAATGTGAAGTAATTACGCAGTTCAGAAATACCATCGGTCTAAAAGGACATTTCTCAACTCGCTTACAACCAAATCACCCCACTGATGATTTTAAAGGCATTGCCGCCAGTATGATTGATGGGCTTTTTTATGGCAGTGGCGATGCCGTCATTGGCATCAATCCAGCTACTGATAATGTCCCTACGGTGATTCGCTTGCTCGAAATGCTGGATGGTGTTCGTCAACGCTTTGATATTCCGATGCAGTCTTGTATTCTTAGCCATATCACTACGACCATTCAAGCGATAGAACAAAATGCTCCCGTCGATTTAGTATTTCAGTCTATTGGAGGCACAGAAGCGACCAATACTTCGTTTGGTATAAACTTGAATATTTTGCAAGAAGGATATGAGGCTGGACTTTCCTTGAAACGCGGTACAGTAGGCAATAATTTAATGTACTTTGAAACAGGGCAGGGGAGTTCGCTTTCGGCAAATGCTCATCATGGCTTAGACCAGCAAACTTGCGAAACCCGTGCGTATGCAGTAGCAAGGCATTTCAATCCTTTATTGGTCAATACGGTAGTAGGCTTTATTGGCCCTGAGTATTTGTATAATGGCAAACAGATTATACGAGCAGGACTTGAAGACCATTTTTGTGGAAAACTGTTAGGGCTACCCATGGGCGTAGATGTTTGCTATACCAATCATGCCGAAGCCGACCAAGACGATATGGATACGTTGTTGACCCTGTTAGGGGCAGCGGGTTGTAATTTTATCATGGGCGTTCCCGGTGCCGACGATGTGATGTTGCATTACCAAAGTACATCTTTTCACGATGCGCTTTATATCCGACATCTGCTAGGTCTAAGACCCGCCCCAGAGTTTGAAGATTGGCTTATGAAAATGAATATTTTTGATGAAAATATGCGTTTGAAATCGGGGAATAAACAATTAATCAGCAGTGTAACAGGATTTATTGAAGGATAATGGAAATAAATAAAACAGCCTCCGCCGACCAATGGCAATTTTTACAAAACTATACACCTGCCCGCATCGCTCGTGGGCGAGCTGGGCATAGTTTGCCAACGGCTGAATTATTGAAATTTCAATCTGACCATGCTCAAGCACGAGATGCCGTTTATTCTGAAATTCAGATAAGCAGTTTGCACGAGGCTTTTATGTCAAATTTTAAGATAGAAGTCTTATCCTTGCAAAGTGAGGTAAAGTCTCGTTCACAATATCTTCAACGTCCCGACTTAGGAAGAACTATCAGCCAACTATCCAGAGAAACGTTGAGTAAAAAAGAGTCCACTGAAGCTGATATTTGTTTTGTCATTGCCGATGGACTCTCGGCGAAAGCCATTAATGAACATTCCTTCCCTTTTTTACAGTTATTACTTCCGAAACTTCAAGCTGATAATTGGAAGATTGCACCGATTTGTATCGTTGAACAAGGGAGAGTAGCCATTGCTGATGAAATAGGCTTTTTATTAAAGGCAAGCATCGTAGTTATTTTAATTGGCGAACGCCCTGGGCTTACTTCGGCAGATAGTATGGGTGCTTATATTACTTACCAACCTCAAGTGGGACTGACGGATGAAAGTAGAAATTGTGTCTCTAATATTCGTCCAGAAGGATTAAACTATGTGTTAGCCACAGAAAAGATTTTTTATTTGTTAAATGAAATAAAAGGGAAAAAAATAAGTGGTGTACAGCTAAAAGATGAAATGGCTAATTATAAATTACTTTAAAAAATTGAGTCTTTTTATGCGGGACATAGATACTATAACTATGATGGGTAATAAGAGGTAAAAAAAGAGATAAGCATGATTGTTTTAATGAATTAACATAAGTTAATAT
>NZ_JBWKYN010000246.1:0-6850 GCF_059423785.1 Arcicella sp. GW458-12-2-14-TSB2
ATATCTTATAAAATATAATCACTAACCTACTCAATCACAATTAAAATAACTCATGGCATCTAAATTAGGTACTAATTTTTTAGTTGTGAGTTGGGGAATTGTGAGTTAGTGATTGTATTTTTTTAGTTATTTAGTATAATATATAAAAATCACTCAATCACAATTCACTAACTCACAATTAATTTACTTCCATTCAAAACTTACAACTTGTTCTAAGTCTGGATGGAGGCTTAGAGAAACTGGGCATTTATGTGCCGTGTTTTCTAGTTTTTGAATTTGTTCTGCTGTCAGGACAATATTTGTCTTCATTTTTAAGTTAATTTCCAAACGAGCTACTTTTCTTGGAGGTGTCTGAGACATGATTTTTGTAACCTCTACGCTTGAGCCTGACAATTCAATTTCATCACGTTGAGCAACAATTGCCATTGTCGTAAGCATGCAAGTACCCGTAGCAGTAGCCAATAAATCTGTAGGAGAAAAGGCCTCTCCTTTACCCATATTGTCTGTAGGTGCATCTGTAAGTAATTGTGTACCAGATTGCAAATGCGTTGATTCTGTGCGGAGTTCGCCTAAATAAGTAGTTTTTACAGTTGGCATTATGTTGTTGTTATGTGTTAAAAATTTGATGATTTTTGTCCTAAATTTAAACAAATAGCACCATATTACGTATTTTTATTGTAATTATATACTTTAAACCGAAAGTGATTCCTAATTGGCAAACACTCAATCGGAATTGTTGCGTCAATATCAATATTCATTGTATGGTTAATTTCATTCATATAAAATTTTTGATTAAAGCATTGTGAAAAAACTACTAAATACATTCTTATTCTTCATTTTTGCTTTGTTATCGTTTTATTCGATAGAAGCTCAGCGTAGAAACTCATCACCGACTACTGCTACTAAGCCTGCCGCTAGTAGGACTATACAACAACCCCGTGAGGTAGTGGACGAAGAAAATTATCATTCTATTTTGTCATTTGGATTAACTACTAATACCAATTCTGGTTTACTAGGAGGGCTGATGGCTCGTAAAGAAGTTTTGATTGAGAACAACTCTTTGCATCGTGAGTTTCATTATTTCAACCTTGAAATCGTGAATGTAAATCATCCTAGAGAGAACACCCTCAGCTTATTAGGAAATGGAGGAAGTTATGTAGAAGAAAAGCAAAACTATCTTTTTGCGATTCGTCCACAGTATGGTCGTGAAATAAATTTATTTCATAAATCATCAGACGGAGGCGTAAATGTAAATGGTATTATCGCGGGTGGACCAACTATTGGGGTAGTAAAACCTTATTATGTACAGGTTTTTTATGGCAGAGGAGTTATCAGAGACGAAGCCTATGACCCGAACAAACATACTATCAATAATATTTATGGAAGCGGAGGTTTTTTTGAAGGCATCGGGCAGTCGACGATAGTACCCGGAGTAAATTTAAAAGCCGCTTTAAATTTTGAATTAGATGCTTTTCGCCAGTCGAACATTAGCTTAGAGATTGGTTTTTTAGCAGAAGCATATACTAAAAAAGTAAATATTTTGGCAAAAGGAGATAATAAAAGTGTGTTTACTTCAGGCTATTTAACCATCTTTTTTGGAGGAAAAAAATAGTTAATGTAATGAATTTAGAAAAGATAAGCGTTTCATAAAGGCTTATTATTGATAAATAATACCCGTTATTAAAAAATAGCGTCAGGAAAATGTAAACCAATTTCATTTTCCTGACGTTTTTATTTTATTAGCATTTAACTTTGTAGTGTAATAGCGTTTTGTACAAGGAATAGACAGAAAATGATAGAACTTCCAGTAATAGCTCCGAAAGCGGAGACTGCCTCAAAGCATTCTAAAAAACCAAGTTGGTTAAGAGTAAAACTGCCGATTGGTCAGGAATATGCAAGGGTACGTAATATTGTAGATGAATATAAATTACATACCATTTGTCAGTCAGGAAATTGCCCAAATATGGGTGAATGTTGGGGTGCAGGTACGGCAACCTTTATGATTTTAGGAAATGTGTGTACTCGTTCTTGTACATTTTGTGCAGTAGCGACGGGTCGCCCGAATGAATATGATGCAGATGAGCCACGCAGAGTAGCTGAAGCCATTAAATTAATGGGCGTGAAGCATGCTGTAATTACTTCGGTAAACCGCGACGAACTAAAAGACCGTGGAGCTGAGGTGTGGTATCAGACAGTAGTACAAGTAAAGGAGGCATCACCAACAACTACGATAGAAACCTTGATACCTGATACTAAAGGTAACTGGGATGCGCTTTACAGAATGATTGAAGGTGGGCAAGAGGTAGTGTCGCATAATATGGAGACGATAGAACGTCTTTACAGAAATGTGCGTCCACAAGCTAAATATGCTCGTTCTTTAGAACAAACCAAACGTACCAAAGAATTTGGAAAAAGAACCAAGTCGGGTATTATGTTGGGCTTAGGCGAAACCCAAGAAGAAGTATTTAAAGCAATGGACGATTTAGTAGAAAATGGTTTGGATGTATTGACATTAGGACAATACCTTCAACCTACTAAAATGCACCATGAAGTAATAGAATGGGTACATCCAGATACTTTTGCTATGTATAAAGAAGAAGGATTGAGACGTGGATTGAAATATGTAGAATCAGGAGCGTTAGTTCGTTCTAGTTATCATGCTGAGAAGCATATTTAAGGATAAAATCTTTTTAAAGTTTACCAAAGCCTCAGTCTTGCTGGGGCTTTGGTGTTTTTTAGGCTGGAAGCCTAATGATAGTCGTCAATCGTTGGAAACGAGCGACTGCTTTAAAGGATAGGACAAATTAGAGGGTTTAGGATAAGTCTCTCGAAATATTTTGTAAATTCGTTCTCGTTCAATTAAATATTATAAAAAATTAACATAAGTGTCTACCATGTCAAAGAATGTAAATATCACTCCTAGTGGAATAAAAAAAGTACTTAAAAATTATGATTCAAAACTTGCCATTGCTGAATTTATCTGGAATGGTTTTGATGCAAAAGCAGATACAGTTCATTTGAATTTTAAAGTTAACGAACTTGGTACAGTTGAAACAATTGAAGTAGCAGATAATGGTTATGGTATTAATTTTGAACAATTAAGCACCAAATTTGATTTGTTTTACTCTTCTGAAAAAGCCATAGAGGTTAATTCAAGAGACGAGAAACATATCTCTACAATCCACGGGAAAAATGGCATAGGTAGATTGACCTTTTTTACTTTTGCTCAAATCGCTCAGTGGAAGACAACCTTCCAGAAAAATAGGTTATTATTAGACGGAGAGATTACAGTCAACACAGAGAACATTAATAATTATAATGCTTCAGAGGTAACGAAAAGCCAAAAGGATAAAACAGGTACAAGTGTTAATTTTTACAATATTACTATCAGCAAAGAAGAATTAGAAGGAGACATTATTCCCTTTTTAAAAAGTGAATTTTGTTGGTTTTTAGAATTAAATAAACCTAAAGGCTTTTCAATTATCATTAATGATACTCCTCTGGACTATCAGTCGTTTATAGAGGATTCGGAGAGCTTTACGCTTACTTATGAAGAAAGCAATACAAGTTTTTATTGTAAATACTATCAATGGAATAATAAACCGCATAAGGAACTATCAAAATTTTATTATCTCAATGCAAAGCACGAAGAAGTGTATAAAGATTATACTACGCTAAATAATAAAGGTGATGAGTTTTATCATAGTGTGTATATTACAAGTAGCTTTTTCAATGATTTTGATTTTCAATCTCAACAGGATAGCCAGCAAATAAACCTTTTTAGTAAAGCGAAATATTTGTCTGAATATAAATTTCTTCATAATAGTTTAAATGAATTCCTTCGTAAAAAAAGAAAGGATATTCTTCATAAAACATCAACTAAGCTAATTGAGAAATACGAACAAGACGGAATTTTTCCAACATACAAAAACGATTTTGATAAGCCTCTGCTTGAAGAAACATTAATAAATCTTTATGAAGTACAACCAAGGTTATTTCTTTCGCTTAATGTTGAGCAAAAGAAATTTTTTGTACGGCTTTTAAATTTATTACTAGCCTCAGATGAGCGTGAACAGATCTTAGAAACATTAGAAGGAATTATTGAAATGAATGCAGAAGAAAAAGAAAGTCTTTATCAGTTACTCCAAAAATCAAGCTATACCCAGTAGCGGCAATCCCTTGCAGTTGCCGTTTTCACCCATAAAGCGGTAACCTCAAGGATTACCGCTACTTTTTTTAGGTATCATTTTATAGGCTGGAAGCCTAATGATAGTCGTCACTCGTTGGAAACGAGCGACTGCGCTTTTACTTTAAATGTTTATTTAAAAAGTCAATAATTTCCTTTCTAAGATATTCAGCATCAAACATTTCACCATAATGTGGTGCGTCTTTTACGATAAATACCTGATTCTCTATACCTGAAAGCTTTAACCACGAGCTTAGTAAAACAGATTGAGAATAAGGCACAGACTGGTCTTTTTCGCCATGAATGATAAGGAAAGGAGGATCATTTTTATCTACGTACGTCACTGGACTAGCCCATTTGGCTAAATCTGGTCTTTGCAATGGGGTATCTCCTAATAAAATACTTTCTGATGTTTTAACTGCCCCTGCTGGTTCAAGGTTTTTGGGAATAGCCAGAAAGTCTGAAGGTCCATAAAAATCAATAACTCCCTTTATTTTAAAAGACACCTTATTGTCTTTCGCATAAAAATCCTTCACCTTGTTATTATGTGATAATGCCAACAGTGAAGCCAAATGTCCACCCGCCGAAAACCCGACTAACACAATACGATTTTTATCTAATGAATACTTTTCAGCATTTTGATATAGAAATTCAATAGCCTGATTACAATCTTGTATTTGTGCAGGAAAGATTGCCTGAGTGCTATAGCGATAATCGATAGATGCCAAAGCATAACCATTTTCTACAATGTTACGAATGGTATTTTTCATATAGCTCATATCGGCATACTTATCATTCAGCATCCATGCACCACCATGTACCCAAATGACCAATGGCGTATTGGGCTTGGCATTAGCAGGCAGATAAATGTCTAAAAGATGATGTTTGGAAGTATCCTTAGCATAAGGCACATTTCCATAAAGTGTAGTATTGGCTGGAAAATACCCTAGCACTCTGTTGGTAGTTTGTCCGATAGCTTGGTTTGTAAAGGATAATAATACAAAGAAGAGGACTGATGGATAATATTTATTTTTCATGTTATAAGGGAGGATAATATTAGCGTATAATCTCCAAAGATTTTGGATAATTAGCAAGTAAAATATTACCTTAAAAGTAAGGTAATTGGAAGGGGTACTTATCCTTTTTAGCCTGCTTTACATTGATTGAAAGTATATTGTTTAAAATTAATCCATAAAAAAGGCAAGTAATTGAGGAAAACATGCATCTTTGACATTATAAAAACACCCTGCGCAAAAAACCTAAAACAGCAAAGAAATGTCTAATATCAAATTAATCATCGAAGAACGACCAAGTAATATTGGAAATTTTATGGTGGGTCGGTTATTACCTTTCAGAGAAAAAAGAATGGTGGGTCCATTTTGTTTTATAGACCACATGGGGCCTGCACAATTAAGCGACCATGAAAATTTAGATGTTGGGCCACACCCACATATTGGACTTTCTACGTTAACCTACCTTTTTGAAGGAAGCGTAATGCATAAAGATAGTTTGGGAACAGAAATGGAAATAAAACCCAATCAGGTAAACTGGATGACTGCTGGCAATGGCATTGTACATTCTGAGAGAACTCCCGAGTATTTGCGCCATTCCGATAAAACGTTGCATGGTTTACAAATTTGGGTAGCATTGCCGAAAGAACTAGAACAAATGCAACCTAGTTTTGCACACGTAACAGAGGAGGAGATTCCTACATGGGAAACGGATCGCATCGCCTTTAAATTGATAGCTGGCGAGGCATTTGGCAAAAAATCTGCCGTACCAGTATACAGTCCTCTGTATTTTATTGAAATCAAAAACACTAGCCCTCAGACTGTAAATATTGGGAATGATTTATTTGGCGAAAGTGCCTTGTATATTTTAGAAGGAAGCATTAGTAGCGAAGGACATACCTATGAGCCTAAACATATTCTGATAGCTAATGATAGCAAGCTGTGTAGCTTTGAAATGGCAGAAAATACAACAGTGTATATTTTTGGAGGAGAGCCTTTTCCAGAAGAAAGATTCATTTATTGGAATTTTGTAGCCTCTACCAAAGAACTAATCGAAGATGCCAAGACTAGATGGATAGAGCAGTCTTTCCCGAAAGTACCAGGTGAAACAACATTTGTACCCCTTCCACAACCTTATAGAAAATAATGGAAATAGTAAACGCACACATAGGCAAAGAACTGTATAAAACTACTATTCAGACAGCCACTAATACCATCATCTCGGATGAACCTGAAGAGGTAGGAGGAAAAAATTTAGGCTTTAATCCTAAAGAACTTTTAGCTGCTGCACTATCAGCCTGTACTTCGGCCACTTTAAGAATGTATGCAGACAGAAAAGGTTGGGATTTAGCAGAGGTGAAGGTAGAAGTACAGCTTGAAAGAGATATGAAAGAAAACAAATCTTTTATCACCAGAAAAGTTGAACTCTTGGGGAATTTAGATGAGGAGCAGCGAGCAAAATTGTTGGTGATAGCCAACAGTTGCCCCATACATAAAATATTAACAAATCCCATAGAAATTACTACGTCGTTGGTTGAAGATGGTTTATAAAAATTTTAGTATGTATTTATCAAATAAGTAAAATAACCAATTTTTATCTTGAAATATTAACTCAAATTTTACCATTAGCTGGCGACTTCAGTCGTCAACTAAT
>NZ_JBWKYN010000247.1:0-6735 GCF_059423785.1 Arcicella sp. GW458-12-2-14-TSB2
CTTTTAGTGTTATACAATAGCATTAAAATATTCTTGTGCTTGTAAAATAGCTTCATGAAGAGACTCCTTTCCAACTGGCTTAGAGAGATATTTAATGATTTCAGCATGAGGAGCATTCTTCCTGAAAACGGTATAGTCAGATGCTGAAACTACAATTATTAATATCTTTTTATCCTTGAATTCAAAATAGTTATCTACCGTATATTCCAAAAACTCATATCCATCCATGACAGGCATATTCAAATCAAGCAACACTATAATTTTATCTTGCTCACTATTTTTAATCCATTCTATGGCCTCTTGTCCATCTGTAACTTCGTCAAAAGGAATATTACACGACTGTAAATATTTTCGCATTAAAAAGCGATTAAGATGTTCATCGTCAACGATTAAAGCGATAGAGTTATTTGGCATTTTACTATTGTGTTAGTTCTGATATTAAGAATACAGATTTATTACTAATTATGTTTTGTTAATCAAGTGGTTCTCATTTAATTAAAGGAGAAATCAATATTTAAAGTTAATATTCCTAAATATAATAATTCCAGAACATTTGCTTGAAAGAAAACTAACATTCGTCAGGTATTCTATTGAAAATTACAATTACCATACCACATTCCAGAAAACATATAAATTTCTAATGTCCTATAAAAACATCACATACTCAAAAGTATAAATTTCTCTTACACAAAATTAACATTTGCTAATTCAAAAGCAACTTATTCTTGATTTAAGAAGAATTATTTCATCATTTTGATAATAGCAATCTCAATCAATAAAAAAGCTAATGCGGCTATTAAAAAATATTTCCACAACGATATACCAAAGTTTTGTTCCTTAAAGGTATCTACTAAGTCGGCATCATCTATTTTATCAAAAACTTCAATATTTTTGTTTTTACTAAAAATATTTTTCAATTCATTTACACTATAAAAATCCATGATTGATTCATTATGGTCATGATTGAATGCTAATACTTTCTGTAGTTGTCCGTCTAACAACAATTCATAGTATCCCGACTCCAACACTTGATTATCATTTAATTGATTGGCTTTGGGCAGTTCTATCATTAGCGTATTACCAACTAAATTCTGTACAGGAATAAATTCCATCTTATTTCTTTTTAGCGTAAATAGAGATTTCCGTCCATTCAAATCTGCTTTGACATTGTTTAGAACGATAGCAATAGTATTAGACTCAAAAGAAAAGGCTGCTTGTTCCTGTATAACACTCTGAGCCGCTATCTTATACATGATTGGGACAAATAGTGCGTTTCTAGCAAACTCACCATATTGAATAGCTAGGGGTGCCGCTAATAAATATAATTTTCCTTTTTCAACGGGCGAAACCGTTAAGAAAGCTTGATTATTCCTAAAACTCAATAGTTTATCTCCAACAGCTTGCCAATTGATTACGGCTTGTTGATTAGGCATTTGCATCATTTCTTTTTGAGTAGTATTATCAAAAATATCTGCAAAGAATGAAGAAGATTTGGCAGGTTCTGCCAACGGTGTAGATTCCGTATTAATATTTTTATCCTGAATATTCCGAATATTGAACACACTTAAAAAGGCATTATAACTATTCAAATCAGGAGATTGATTAGGAATCACCATTAAGCTCCCTCCTGCCCTTACAAAATCTGTCAAGGCAGTCTTCATGCTTCCTTCAATACTTTGTAAGCCTTCTAAAATAATAAAGTTTACTGTTTTGAAAATCCCCACATCAATATTAGATGCCCCATAGCTTTTAAAAGCAAAAATGCTATCGTTGGCAAAAACTGCTGGTAAATATTTATCTCCACTATTTTGTCCAAACAAGTGTAACACCTTGATTTTAGGAGCAACATTCAACACAAAGAAATAATCATTATCAAAAGTAATGGGCGTATCATCAAAAGAGATATTGGCTTTTTTAAAGCCCTTACCTTGAATATTGAAAGAGAAGTTACTGACAGTAGACGATTTTGCAGGGATAGTAGCAATAGTAGATGAAACCTGTAAACCATCAATTAATAATTTTACAGGCAGGTTTTCTACTGCTTTTTCGCCTGTATTAAATAGTTTAACTGATAATTGATTTACCTGCATTTCACGCACAAAAGGCGTATTCAACCAAACAGAATCTACAAAGATATTCTGTAATGCTTTGGCCTGTACAGGGACAACAAAAAGGTGTGAGTTGGAATCTAACGTAAGTTTTGATAGGTTTCCAGCAGTTGATTTTTGAAAATCTGAAAACCAAACGTATTGATTACCGCCCTGTGAGTTATGTTTGTATGCAAGGTTTTTTTGTCGATTCAAAACCTGTTCTAATGTACGAGGACTATGTGTAAACTTGATTGATGTGGTTCGCTCTTTGATTTGCTGAGTATTACCAATAGCGTGTTCGTCGGCTGAGAAATCATTGGTAACTAACTGTAGTTTTGAACCTTGCGGAAAGGCAAGTAATAACTCTTCGGTTTTGCTAATCGCTTTATCTAGATACGTTTTTTTATCTAGCTCGTTTTGCATTGATAGCGAATTATCAATGTAAACGCTCGTTATTCCTCCTATTTTCACCTTACTCCCACTTTTTGAGGGAATAAATGGCTGAGCAAACGCTAAAACCAATGCGATAATAAAAGCCATTCTCGCAGCCATAATCAATAGGTGTTTTAACCTACGAAATGACGATGTGGTAGTATTGACTGCCCGCAAAAAAGCAACATTGGTAAAGTACACTTTTTTGGTTCTTCTAAAATTAAAGAGGTGAATAATTAAGGGAATTGCTGCGGCTAAAAGTCCCCAAAGAAAAAACGGATATAGAAATTGCATGAAAATGTTCCTTCGTTTTTGTTCAAGTCACAGCCTATTACTACTGAGCCTGAAATTTCATTAATGTATAAAACTACAAAAAAAAGCCATCATTGATTAAATCAACGATGGCTAATTCAAGATTTGTATAACAATCTTTTATAGAAAGATGAAATCAAAGAATAGACAATGCCTAGCGACTGATTTCAAGAATTTCAAATTCAAGTTTTCCAGCTGGAGCTTGGATTTCTGCCACGTCACCTACTGATTTACCGAATAGTCCTTTTCCGAAGGGCGATGAATTAGAGATTTTACCCGCTTTCAAGTCTGCTTCTTCTTCCGACACGATGGTATAAACCACTTCCATGCCGTTTTTCTTATTCTTGATTTTTACTTTTGATAAAATAGATACTTTAGATGTATCAATGTTAGTCTCGTTCAATACACGGGCATTGGCAACGATTTCTTCCATTTTAGAAATCTTCAATTCCAACAAACCTTGTGCATCCTTTGCGGCATCGTACTCCGCATTTTCACTAAGATCACCTTTATCACGAGCCTCCGCAATTTGCTTGGCCATATCCGAACGACCCTGCAATTTTAAATATTGCAATTCAGCTTTTAATTCCTCTAACTTCTCTGGAGTATAATACTGTACTTTTCCCATTGTTTTATTTTTTACAAAGTATTAATGTAAACTGACACAAAACCTTAGCCTAGATTTTTGCCGTTTCTATTCATAACTTCTTTGATTTGATACAAAAAAAATTACTGACATCGCTGCCAGCAAGTGTTATATCAATTCTGAAAATAATAATCTTCAACTCTTTACAAACAAAAAGAACGGCTTTCGACCGTTCTACAAGATTTTTTATGACCTTTGCAGAAATTTCGAAGCTAATTAACTTTGCTTGATTGAGTCTTTCGTTGCATATTTTACTGAATTGAGTTAGCAAAGATAATAAAACGTATTTCGATTTCAAAGAGAAATTTCAAATTGTGTTTTTTTTAGAAATTTTGTATTCAAATAAAGAAGCGATAAGCTTTGAGCCTTTAGCTGTGAGTTAAAAACTATTACAAGGATAATCATTTCTTTCACTGAAATATCATTTTTAAAGGACAAATTCAGCATTCTCAATGCCACATTAATCGTGGTATAAAAATATTAATCTTATGAAAATAATCTTTATGGGTACTCCCGACTTTGCGGTTGAGAGTTTGAAAACTTTAGTTGAAAATAATTGTAATGTGGTGGCGGTAATTACAGCACCCGATAAACCGATTGGACGTGGATTGAAAATCGGTATGTCGCCTGTAAAAGAATATGTATTAGCCAATGCTCCACATATACCTATATTACAGCCTGAAAAGTTAAAAAATCCAGATTTCTTAACTGAATTAAAAAGCTATGAAGCCGACCTACAAATAGTAGTGGCTTTTAGAATGTTACCAGAAGCCGTTTGGACGATGCCCCCTTTAGGAACGTTCAATTTACATGGTTCGCTTTTACCGCAATATCGTGGTGCAGCCCCTATCAACTGGGCAATTATGAATGGCGAGACCGAAACGGGTGTTACAACTTTCTTTCTAAAGCATGAAATAGATACGGGGTCAATCATCTTTCAAGAACACGAGCAAATTGCTGAGACCGATACCGTGGGCGATGTCTATGTGCGTTTAATGCAGATTGGAGCTAAATTAGTTTTAAAGACTGTTAGAGCCATTGAAGCGGGCAAATATCCTCAAGAACCACAGATAGAATCGGATGAAATAAAACACGCCCCTAAGATTTTTAAAGAAACTTGTGAGATTGATTGGACGAAATCTACTAAATCAATTTATGATTTTATCAGAGGGCTATCGCCTTATCCAGCAGCTTGGACAACCTTGAACGGTAAAGTGTGTAAAATATATCGTACTTCAAAAGTAACGGACGAGACTATTCAATTTGAAGAGGCCTATAAAAGTGATGGTAAAAAGTACCTATACTTTAAATGTGCTGACGGTTATTTAGCCATTGAAGAGCTACAATTAGAAGGCAAAAAACGCATGGGTATTGAGGAGTTTTTGCGGGGGTATAGGTTATAGTTTGGACTTTAGGACTAGAGGACTTTAAGACTAGACGACTTTAGGATTAGAAGACTTTAGGACTTGTGGATTTCAAGACTAAAAACAGCTTATTTATACTTAAATAGTGATGTAAATATTGATTTAAATTGGGTGAAATAATCCTTCAAATTGGGCTTTCCCACCTTATCACTAGCCCGTGACTTAAGTCACGGGCTAGTGATAAGGTGGGATATTCCTCAACGATTTTCCAATTTATACCACTGTATAGTTTTCAATAATTCACGTCTGTTCTGAATCTTTTGAGAAGCCATTTTGGGTGAATAGTATTTCTCTAAATAATCAAGTACTACTTTTTCTGATTCGCCTAAATCCCATAGTTTATGGTTCTTCTGCATCCACCTGATTTTATCTTTCCAACCTTCACGGGTAAATCGGTGTTGTTGAATCAATTGCGTGTTATGGCAAGCCGTGCATTGTGCTTTTACCATTATCAAGTTGGCATCATTAATTAATCCAGTTTCTGAATCAATCGTCAATGAATCAGATAGGTTTTGGTATTGACTTTGAAGTGCTGAGCTTGCTCTACTGATATTACTTTCTTCTGATTGCTTGAAGGCAAGAAAAACCATCATTATCGTTCCGACAAATAAATATATATTGATAATTTTCATCTCGATGTTGGTTTATACGACTTTCACCGCAATTCTATGACAAGCATTATTCAAATATCCCCCCGGATTCCACTGAGGAATTACCATTGGTTGTGTAATTCCTTTGCTATCTGTTGCCTTTACCCATACCTCAAAATAACCCTTTTGTGAAAAATCTAAGGCTAAAGACCAATGTTGCCAAGCTAAACGATTTTTAGGGGCTTCCAGATTACACTTTTTCCAACTAACACCATAATCAAGCGAAACGGCTACTTCTTTAACGGCTAAATCTCCCGCCCAAGCGTGTCCACGCAAGGTAATCGTTTTTCCTGTATCAATTACTGCTCCCGTTTTAGGATAAGTAATTAAGGACTTTACAGGCATAGCTTCGATAATTTTAAAATTCTCAGGGGTTTCTGCTAATTTCTCTCCAGGCTCAATCGGATTAATCGGTATTCTGTAGCTATGCCCACTCATTTTTTCGCCATCATGCTCTTTGTTTCTGACCACAATCTTATCCAACCACTTTCCAGACACAGAAGCAGGCCAACCACCAATTACAAGGCGTAGCGGGAAACCATGTTCCAAAGGAATATCTTTACCATTTACAGCCCAAGCAATCAAAGTTTCATCTTCTAAGGCTTTTTTAATCGGTACACCCCTTGAAATAACTGATTTGTTGGGCGTTCTGCTCAGGTGAATATCTTTTCCGTAATAACCAATATACACAGCATCGTCTTTTAACCCTACATCTGCTAAAATATCTTTCAATCTAACGCCTGTCCATTCTGCACAACTTACTGCCCCTTGGTCCCATTGGTTACCCGAAGTTTGTGGAAAATAGCCCGAACGTCCATTTCCTCCACATTCCAACGTAAGCTGATAAGTATAATGTTTAAATTTTTCCTTTAAGTCTTTGAGTTTATACGTCTTTGAAGTCTTTACCGATTCACCGCCAATGGTCAATGTCCAAGTATTAACGTCAATATTGCCTTCTGGCACCAAGCCATTGTTGCGAATAAACATTTTTTCAACAGGCGTTACTTTATCGTCGAGTAAATGTGGAGGCGTTTCTACGTTCCAAGGTTTATCAGAAAGAATGATTAATTCTTTATTTTTCCAGTCGGGTAAACCGCCTTCTACTGGACTTAAAATTGTTGGAGAAGACTTTGCAAAAGGGATGTTGGGAATGACTAATCCCAACAAAGTAGAATAAGTAC
>NZ_JBWKYN010000248.1:0-6733 GCF_059423785.1 Arcicella sp. GW458-12-2-14-TSB2
TGATAAATCTATATCTTTAAAATAATCTTTTCCCATATCACAAAGATAAGATTTTCAAATTAGCCTGACGGCTATGGAGATAACTCCAACAAAGGCGAAAAAACCCTTATTAATTCAATAAACAAATGACTAAAATGAGAATTCTTTTTACGGGTGGTTCGGGAAAAGCAGGAAAGCACGTAATTGCGTATCTGCTCGAACAAGGACACAAGGTACTGAACGTGGATATAACACCTTTGAATCTTCGCCATTGTTCGTGTCACCACGAACAATTTTCTCGTTAAGTTACTAATCTGAATTGCTCTTGCCAATGGCTTAATATTCCAAATTCATCTTCGCCATTATTCGTGTCACCACGAACAATTTTCTCATTAAGTTACTAATCTGAATTACTCTTGCCAATGGCTTAATATCCCAAATTCATCTATCGTATGTTCATAAAATTTGGCTGAGGAATATCTATAGTTTTCAGGTAAATCAGCTAAACTCCATTTTTCAACGATAGGGTTATTGTGGATATAGTCAATTTTTTGTTGCCAAACAGTTGGTGAATACAAAGCAATTGGAAGACTATTTCTTTGCCAAAAATGATATTTACGATTGGCAGATTCTACTTCAAAATAGGATAAGACTTTCGGATGATTTAATGATAAATCTTCTAAAAACCTGTGTCCTGTATATTTCATAAAACTAGCATTTGGCATCTCTTTCCCATTTTTAGCTAACATTGTCCAAATTAGATGGATGTGATTTGGCATAATCACAAATGCAAATACTTTAATTTTTTGTTGAGCTACTAAATACTGTAAGCTGCTGATAATAATATCCTTATACTTATCAGGCTTCAATAATTTTTGCCAATTTAAAATGGTGGCGGTGTAAAAATATGGGACACCTATTTGCATACTCGAATATTGCATAACTGATTGAGTTTTGAAAATTTTCTTAGAGTTGTTTGTAGAGTTGTTCGTGGAGACACGAACAACGGCGAAAGGATATTGCCAAATGAAAGGCTTTTCATTTCATCTGGTTTAACAATCTGCAAAATGTGTTTTGCCGTAACGGCAAAAGTATCGTTGTTGTATTTTAACAGAAAACCACAACTGAATTTTGGCTGATCGTATTTTGGATTATTAAATGCTATTTTGTTGAGCAACGCTGTTTGCTCGAAAACCTTGGTAGATGTTGTTTCTTGGCTAAAGCAAGTACTGGTAAAGAGTACGAGGCAGGCAAATAAATATTTTAAATTCATGATTTTGTGTTAAATCGGTTTATAAATTAAAAAGTATAAACCTAATATTAAAATTTTGCAATTTATATATAAATATTTGTGTTTTTTTGTTTGTCGTATTGTATGAAATTTATATGGTAGTTATCATTATTACACTAAGATTTATATTGATTTAACCTCTTTTGTAGTAATTCATAAAGTGTTTCAATGTTTGTTTGTAATGCATTTGCCGAAATACTTATTGGCGAACCATAAGAATTCAAATTCATTTCCATCAATTTTCTTTTTAATGAGTTAGGTTGCTTGTCGATGTAGTCTTGTGGGTTTTCAAGGATAACTAGCAGGAGCTTTTGATTCATAATCTCACTAAGGTATATTTCTTGAATATCTTTCCATAAAATCAACCCTACAGAAACAGCGCTTGAATTATCCAAAATACCTTCCGCATTTATTATTAACCCAGCTTGATTGTCAGGAAGTTTTTTGGCGATGATAACTGTAAAAATGCCAAAAACTATTATACTGGCAAGTCCAGCCACCAATACAAAAGTCGGATTCGCCAATAACCAATGATTCCCTTTGGGCGGACTTATCACAAACCAAAATCCAATTCCCACAAAAGCTAATGAACCTATTAAACCTAAAGCCATTTTTTTCTTACTCAGTGGTATTTCAATTGATTCTGTATGTGTCATAAATATTGATTGTTGTGTTTTAATGTGGGAATGATATTGTTAAAGTGTATTATTTCCCATTATGTAAATAGGAACAGATTAACACCTCCACAATCTATTATTTTCCTCCATAACTTCCAAGTCGAGATTACTTAATTATCAAAAACTTATTATATTTATTCCCCAAAAACCAACAAAGTCCATCATTAAGACGGACTTTGTTAAAATATAAAAAGCTTACAGCATAAAGCCTACAGCCAAAAAAACTACACATTAATATCACCAACCATTTCTTCTGGTTTCACCCAAGCGTCAAATTCTTCTGCTGTCAAGTAACCTAAAGCGATAGCAGTCTCTTTCAACGTTGAACCATTTTTATGAGCCGTCTGAGCAATCTCAGCTGATTTATAATAACCAATCTTAGTGTTCAATGCCGTTACCAACATCAACGAGTTGTTTACGTGTTTCTTGATGTTTTCGTGTAGTGGCTGTATACCTTCAGCACATTTATCATTAAACGCCACACAAACGTCACCAATTAAACGAGCAGAGTGAAGGAAGTTGTAAATCATTACTGGTTTGAAAACGTTCAATTCAAAATGACCCATCGAACCGCCAATACCGATTGCTACGTCATTACCCATTACCTGTGCCGACACCATTGTCATCGCTTCACACTGTGTTGGGTTTACTTTACCCGGCATGATAGATGAACCCGGTTCGTTGTCTGGAATATAGATTTCACCAATACCCGAACGTGGTCCCGACGAAAGCATACGAACATCGTTACCGATTTTCATTAAGCTAACTGCTACAGTCTTCAACGCTCCGTGAGCCTCCACGATAGCATCGTGTGCAGCCAAGGCTTCAAATTTATTTTCAGCCGTAATAAAAGGTAAGCCTGTTAAATCAGCAATATGTTTTGCTACGTTTTCAGCATATCCTTTTGGCGTATTGATACCCGTCCCTACGGCAGTACCACCCAAGGCTAATTCAGAAAGGTGAGCCAACGTATTGTTGATAGCACGTAAACCGTGGTCAAGCTGAGAAACATAACCCGAGAATTCTTGTCCTAAAGTCAAAGGCGTAGCATCCATAAAGTGAGTACGACCAATCTTCACTACATCCTTGAATTCTTTTGCCTTAGCATCTAGCGTATTGCGCAATTTGGTAATGCCCGGAATAGTTACTTCTACCAAAATCTTGTATGCCGCAATGTGCATCGCCGTTGGGAAAGTATCGTTAGACGACTGCGATTTGTTTACATCATCGTTCGGGTGAATGTATTTTGTTTCGTCCAACAAATCTCCACCGTTAATTACGTGAGCTCTGTAAGCAACCACTTCGTTACAGTTCATATTCGACTGCGTTCCCGAACCAGTTTGCCAAACTACCAAAGGAAATTGGTCGTCCAACTTGCCTTCCAAGATTTCATCACATACTTGTCCGATAAGGTTTTTCTTATCTTCTGCCAATACACCAGCCTCGAAATTGGTGATAGCTGCCGCTTTTTTCAAATAGGCAAACGCACGGATAATTTCTTTAGGCATCTTGTTGATGTCTTGAGCAATAGGAAAGTTCATGATTGAACGTTGCGTTTGAGCTCCCCAGTAAACATTGGCAGGCACTTGTACCTTACCCATCGTGTCTTTTTCTATTCTGTATTCCATTTCTACCTTTTGAAAATATGAGAATTAGCGAATACCCCTGCTTGTTTCCAACAAGGTTACTCCTGATTAAACTTGACTGCAAAGGTAGAAATGAAAAGGAAACGTAGGATGTTTTTTTGATTTTTTTGTGGTAAAATGATAGATAATAACTTTCGGCTGTCGCGTATCGCTTATCCAAGACTGCTATTTTTTTTGCCCGCTATACTTCTCCTCTTTCAACACAGCAGGTAAAAGATATTCCCTCACGATAGTATCCGACTGCGGATGTGCATAAGGTTTGTTATAAGCCTTGGCTGTAATGATGATGACGATGGGCAAATCTTTGAAAATGATGAATTGATTACCGCCATTGCCGGCACAATAAAAAGCCTCATAATTCTTGCCCGCTACCTGAAAGGTCTTATTCCAAAACAAATAACTATAATATTCATTTTCTCTTTCAGGAATCTGTATTTGCTTGGTCAATGTTTTAGCAACCCAGTCGGCAGGAATAATTTGCTTGCCGTGCCATTGCCCATTGTTTTTATATAACTGTGCATACTTAGCATAGTCTATGGCCCTCATCTGGAGGCTCCCCGCCGTATTTACTACGTTTTGTGGAGTATATTGCCATTGATATTTCGTGATATTTAAAGGCTTAAACAGTTTTTTATCAGTATATATTTCTAAGCCTTCTGGCACAGTCTTATGTAAAATATCACCCATCAGTACCACACCCGCAGTAAAATAGTCCCATTGAACACCATTTTTTTTACGAGCATCCATTGGTAGGTCAAGTGTGAATTTTACCCAATTATCGGTAGGATACATATTCTCTTCATTGCCCGGTGAATCGCCATCAGCATCTGAACCTTCAAAGGCGGAACTCATCATAAGTAGGTTCTTTATGGTTACTTGTTCTTTGCTTTCAGCGTAATTGGCAAACTTTTTTAAATCATAAAATGCCTTCAAGGGTTGGTTTTCGTTGTTGATGTACCCATCCTTTATGGCGATTCCCATCATGGTAGAAGTAAATGATTTTCCTGCCGACCGTGGGTCATGAAGTGTACTTCTGTTGGCATCGTTAAAATATTCTTCCAACAATAATTTATGGTCTTTAATAACCACGATGCTCGTAATATCCTTTAGCTCGTATTTAGCAATAGCCGTATTCAAGGCTTCTATCTTCTTAGTGTCATATTTAGCCTTTGATATTTCCCAATCACTGTTTGGGGCAATTGGTTGTATGGCTATTTCTTCCTTCGTAATCACAGGCGTTTTAATGACCAATTCTATTTGTCCTTGTGCAATAATTTCTCCTACTCTTAGGTCAGTATCACTTAGTCTTACATAAGGCTTGAGTACAATTTTTAGTTGATGTTTCCCTTCTGTCAGTGCCTTGTCGCCTCCATTTAGTTTAAACCTGTCCCACATATACATCGCCCACCAGCCTTCACCTGTAGTACTTGTTAGCGGAACTCTAAAGGTAGTCACCGTATTTTTGTTCACACTCGACCCAAAATTACAGCCATGATGAATGTTTTCTTGGTAGATAGGGTTACCATCAACAAAAAACGAAAATTGAAGATTACCACTTTTTAAGAGTTCATCAACCGATAATTCGGGTGCCAATTGATGGATATAATTAGTTACCGAATTTGCCATAAATACCCTAATATTTAGGCTGTTTTTGCGAGATAATTCAAAAGTGCTGAGAAAATCACTTTGCTGATAAACATCAAGGGGAATATTGCTAGCCATAAAAGTAATCTTCCCTATGTTGGCTTGATGAAGGGGGTTAGTAATGACTTCGGGTGTGAAAATATCTTTTATTTGCCCAGAGGTTTTCAGCGAGATTAACACGCTGAAAAGAATGATTAATACCTGTTTCATGATAATACGTTATTTAAGAGACAAATTTAAACGGATGAGTTTTCCCAAAATAGAACAGGATTAACATGGAAGCCTTAACTAAAAAGTATTTTTCGATAGGCAGAAGGATTCATGCCATTGATTTGTTTAAAACAGCGTATAAAATGGCTCTGGTCGGCAAAACCACACTCAAAGGCGATGTCGGTTAGTTGTTTTCTTTTGTCGGATAACAGGGAGAGCGATTTCTGCACTTTTAATTTTCGGATGTATTCGCCAAAGGTGCAATGAAAGTATTTAGAAAAGTCTCTTGAAAGGTGTACAGGGTGAATATTGAGGGTTTCAGATAAGAAGCCTAAGGTAAGGTTATCAGCAAACTGGTCGTTCAGAATTTCATTGATTGTGGCTACCCATGAAGGATTCTTGTGTAACAACGATTGACGTCCCTCCGCCATTTGAGACAACACATCTAGCAATAATCCTTGGATAGATAGGGGAGAGGTAGGGTCTTGTATTTTTGTTTCTGTAAATATTTTATACATCAAAAGCTTAAGGGCGGGGTCTGATAGGTTCATATTCCCTTGTATGTTGTCAGCTTTCAAAGACAATTCATCAAACCAACTTTTTTCTATCTCTACATGAAAGCCTCTGGTAAAACCTTCGGGTTTGATGTTGTAATGTGCATCCTGCCAATGATGAAACAGTAACGTACCAGCAGGACAATGATAAACCTCTTTTTTGTTACCTTCAATTACGTCGCCCGCTAAGATAAAGGTAAAATAGGCATTTTCATGGTAGTGCCAATCTACTTTAGGTTGCGTATAAACGGTATCCGTTAGCGTAAGTCCATCCAGATGAATGGTTTGATTAGTTTGCCCGTAAAATTCTCCCTTCTTTAAATGATTCATCGTAATATAGTAGCTAACAGTACTCATTGACTAAATTTCGATGGCAATATACAGTAAATATGAATGAACTAGCTTTCATTTGGGATGAATAGGCTGATTGGTGGGATGGGGGAATGAGTTGTGAGCTATGAGCGATGAGCTTTGAGGTGTTTTTATGGGATAAAGTTAAGTTTTAACCTTTCCTCTTAGTGAGTGACTTAAGTCCTATTGATTGCCCACATCTTTTAAAAAGTTGAAATGAAGGTGTGATTATTGATAAAATTAGCTTAAATGTACATATATAGTCTTTAAACCAAGCGTTGAAGCCCTCATCTCTAGCGAGGGACTTAAGTCCCTCGCTAGAGATAAGATATTGATTATTAGTTATTTATATACTTGTGGGTAATCAGTAGGACTTAAGTC
>NZ_JBWKYN010000249.1:0-6637 GCF_059423785.1 Arcicella sp. GW458-12-2-14-TSB2
ATAATATATAATACTGTACAAAGGTAAAGTAGAAAAAGTAATCTACAAATAAATTACGTGATAAAAAAGCAATAATTTTTCTTAACAAGTTGATTATTAGTGGATTATTTCGCTTGTTTTTTATTATACGGTAACTCAATCAAAAAACTTTTTTACCAAAATGTCAAAAACTTCTATCAGAATCAAGATGATTACAATCCATTCTAATCGCGTGCTTTCTCGGTTTTGTAATAAATCTGTGAAGAGCTTTAGGTTTTCCTGAACAATCTTTAGTTTGTAGTCAATATCTTGATAACGCATTTTTAAATCAAGATTTCTTTTTAACCCCTTGTCTATACGTTCTAAATCTTCATTTTCCCACACTATATCTGGTGCATCAAAAATGTAAAGATTATCGATAATACTATTCTTAATGTTGAGGGTTCTGCCGATAAATTTCAATAAATCCTTTTTTGAATGGCTGAACGTACCCGTTTGTTCAAGCTCGTCAGTAAATTTCTGTGAATCCTGAAAGATTTCTAACGTCAAAAATTCATAATAATCTAAGGCTACAGATTGCCCGATATTAAGCATTACAATTCTAATAGAATCTTCAGTGATTTCGGGAATAGTAATAGAATTATGACGAAGAATAAGGGCTGTTTGAGCCTCCATTTGAAGGTGAAAGTTTTCTTCAAACTTTGCGGTGACAAGGTCTTCTGCAAAAGTTTTTACAAATTTCAAAAACGCACTTTTCTCTAAATCATTAAATCCGCCAAATACAACCACACCATAACTTAGTAAATAGCAGTATTTATTTTCTTCTTGTTTATAAAAAAGTTCAGAATTATTAAACAACAAAGGTTCGTTGGTATATTCGTTTCTAAACTTTTTTAAATTGATTACTTCTGATACTTGGTAGGCTTCAATTTTCATAATGATAACGAGATGGGATGGACGAGCCACCCCTTTATTTATTTTCTTCGAAATACCAATTTATATAAACACTACCATCTTACTTGTCCGTCACCGGTAATCACCCATTTCTCAGTCACTAATTTTTCTAAAGCAAATGGACCACGTGCATGTAATTTTTGAGTTGAGATTCCGATTTCAGCTCCCAATCCAAACTGTCCGCCATCAGTAAAACGGGTAGATGCATTGGTGTAAACCGCAGCGGCATCTACTTCAGTAGTAAATAGTTCAGCAAGCTTTTCATTAGTAGTTAGAATAGCCTCTGAATGGCGGGTTGAATGTTTACGGATATGTTCCAAAGCCTCCTCAATGTTTTTAACAGCTTTGATAGAGCATTTGAAATCAGTAAATTCTTTCCCAAAATCATCGTCTTGGGCTTTTTGTAAATAAGGATAATTGCTTTTTGACAATACTTCGAAAGATACCTCATCAGCAAAAATCTCTACTTCAGCTTTAGCAAAATCCTGAACAATTAAAGGTAGAAAAGTAGGAGCGATGGCTTCATCAATAATAATGGTCTCTAATGAATTACAAACCGATGGTCTTGATATTTTAGCATTGGCTACAATTTCTTTGGCTTTTGCTAAATCTGCCGAGCTTTCTACATAAGTATGACAAACACCCGCACCCGTTTCGATAGTAGGTACTAACGAATTTTTACGTACAAATTGAATCAAAGAGGCTGAACCTCGCGGAATAATTAAATCCACAAAACGAGTAGCTGTCAATAATTCTTTTACCAATTCTCTGTCGGTTGGTAAGAGCGTAATACAAGCTGGATTGATATTAAATTCTTTTAAAACTTGATGAATCAAGCTCAACAAGTATGAATTAGTATCAAAAGCATCTGAACCGCCACGTAATACCACCGCATTCCCAGAACGAATACACAGTGCCGTTACATCAACCGTTACATTAGGGCGTGCTTCATAAATAACTCCGATTACACCCATCGGAACAGCTATTTTTTTGATTTTTAAACCGTTATCTAAGGTTTTTTCTAATAAAGTTGCACCTGAAGGGTCGGGGAGTACCGCTATTTCTCTAATGCTTTCTGCCAAGGCTTCAATACGACTTTCGTTTAATACCAGTCGGTCATACTTAGGGTCAGATAAATCCATACGGATTAAGTCTTTTAAGTTTTCAGCGATGATTTGAGCTTTGTTTTCTAATAAAACCACTGCCAAACGCTCCAGAATTGCTTTTTTCTTTTCATCCGTCAAACGTCTCATTTCTCCAGATGCCGCATGGGTTTTCTCTAAAAGCGGAATGATTGTTTTTGGAAGGGCTAAAGTTTCAAGTTCCATTGTTTTTCTGATTAACAAAATTCTGTGTAAAGTTCGCAAAGTTTTTAGAATGTATCAGGATTTTTTGTAATATCGTTTGAACAAAGCCCAATATATTCATGGAAATCAAGAAGAAATATTCAAATGGAGAAGTAACCGTGGTTTGGCAACCTTCAAAATGTATCCATTCTACCATTTGCTTCAAAAGCTTGCCTACTGTTTTTAATACTAGGAAACGTCCGTGGGTAACATTAGAAAATGAAGATACTAATACTATTGTTGAACAAGTAAAAGCTTGCCCTTCGAGTGCTTTAAGCTACTTTATGAATGATGAAGGTAAACAAGAAAACCAATCTACAGCAACTACATTAGTAGAAGTACTACCAAACGGACCATTGTTAGTTTATGGAAACTTAACCGTAAAAGATAACGAGGGCAATGAATCCATGAAAAGCCAAACAACTGCCTTTTGTCGTTGTGGAGGGTCGAGCAATAAGCCTTATTGTGATGGTGCACATGTGAAAATTGCTTTTGAAGGTTAGTTAAACAAGACGTATCATTTCAAAAGCAATATGCGTGTCAAGTTTGATGTATTCTCTGTTGAAGAAAGATAAATAACGTTTCATTAATCATGCTAGAACAAAACGAAGCTAGGATATTTCTTGCAGAAAAAAGAGGACTTACGATTGGAACAAATTTCAGAAGATTTCATACGTTCAATGATGAGTCGTATGCTGAGAAAAGTAGCATTCCTTTTGGAAACTTAAAAGTATTGAATGATGAAGTGCTTGGGCCAGAACAGACGGATTTTATTTTCTTTCCAAAAGAAGATGCTGTCTTAATCCTTCTTCCTATTGTTGGTGGCTTAGCTATCAGAGGTCATCAAGAGACAGAATATATTGTTGCTGGGCAAGTGATGATACTTACAAGAAAGATGGGCGATGTAGTTATCCTTGATAACCCTTATCCTGATCAATCAATCAATTTTTTACAACTACAAATAAGTATTAGCAATATTGATTCACTAGCTAATACAAATGATATTATTAATCTTTCGCTTGAAAATAAAAATCAATTATTAAGTTTTGGGTCTACCACTATCCCAATGTCCATTGGTCAATATGATGGACGCAATGAGGGAGTTTATCAATTGGAAAATCCTAGCAATGGCTTGTTTGCTTTCGTAATTGAAGGTGCTTTTGAAGTACAAAACAGGCTTTTAGAAAAGAAAGATGGACTGGCTTTATGGAACTTAGCTATTGATACCAAGATAGAATTTGAGGCTCTTTCAAACAATGCAATTATCTTATTGATGGAAGTCCGATTAAATTAATTTTTTAGGCTAGCCAATAAAGCTTTCTTAAATGGTGTATTCTGTGATGAACCCCCTAAAATGTTGATCAAATGAAAAGAATAGATTTTTTAAGAAAAAGCTTTGGCTCTTTAGGTGCCGTAGCAATAGCCGTTCCATTAATAACAGCCTGTAAAGAAGATGATATAGTTGCTAATACAACTACTACAACCACAAGTGGTACTGTAGATACTACTGTTACACCGTCAAGTTGTTCGGTCACAAACTCTGAGACAGAAGGCCCTTTTCCTACAAAGTCTCCTGCTACGCTAGTTACTAAAGACATTACTTCGGACAGAACCGGTACCCCCCTGACCATCAATATTGTCATCAGAAATGTAAACAATAGCTGTAATATTTTAGCCAACGCTATTACAGATATTTGGCATTGTGATGCCGCAGGTGAGTATTCAGAATACGGAGGAACGGGTATGCAAAAAACGAATTATACTTCTGTACATTTTTTAAGAGGAAGACAAACCACTGATAGTACAGGTGTGGCTAGTTTCAAAAGTATCTATCCGGGCTGGTATTCAGGAAGAGCGCCACATATTCATGTCCATGTATATAATGCATCGGGTACATCATTATTGGTTACACAAATTGCATTTCCTGAGAATATTAGTGCAGTAGTATATGCACAAGGCGTTTATGCCAGTCATGGACAAGCTGATACTAAAAATGCTACAGATAATGTTTTTGGAGATGGTTTTACTAATGAAATGTCAACAGTGACAGGCAGTGTAGCAGATGGATATGTATTGGTTCATACGATTTATGTAAAGGCTTAGGCAATTAACTATTCATATTCATGAAAGAGGTTTTGGATAATACTTTCCAGACCTCTTTTTTAAATTATAACATATAATGCCACAAGGACAAGTAAGATTTGCGTTTAGAATTGTTATTAATCAACATTCGCGTACTGCATGGGAAAAATATATTTGGGAAAGTACCTATCAAGAATTTTTGATGCAATCTCAGCTTTATAATAATAAAAATGAGCCGCTACTTACCTTCAAAGAAATACTTAGTAAAGACGAAAATGCTGAAAAACTACATTTTTTGGTAAGCATGGCAGCGCATCCCTATATCCTACAATGGAAGGGTAAAATATATCACTTGGCTGATAACCTTGGCAATAATTTTATGCCTTTCAATAATTACCAAATGGATATTATCGATTCCAGTATTAAAGACATCAAGGCGCATGAAATAGGCATCACGTTTTATACTCCTTTGGTTTCTTTAATTGATATTTGGGATGGTCACTATTTGATTTCTTTAGATGAAAATCTTCAAAATATTAGCGAAGGACTATCTACCATGTTGTTTAAATTACAACCTCGTTTATCAGTCGCTTTTTATAAGCCAAGTTAAAAGTAACTGTTTATTTTTTTAACAATTTCACTCTTTCAACAGGGATGCCGTCTATTAAATAATTCAATATATAAGTGCCAGCAGAAAGGTTTTCTAAGCTCACCGATAGCTGATAAGTATTGCTTGTCTGTATTTCATCTACTAAGGTTTTTATTGTTTTACCATTGATGTCATACAAAATGATTGAAACATTCCCTTTCTTAAATACCTGATAATCAATCGTTGTTTGACTTTCTATCGGATTGGGGAATACTCTAATAGGTTGCTCTCTTTCTGCCATATTTTCATTGCCTAATGTCAAGGCAAATGTTTGAAATTGTGTATCCAACCACATAGTCCGTATTCTAATCCATTCTTTTAGCCAATTGACTTCATCCTGATAAGTAGAACCTACGTAATAATTGGGCCATACATACTTACCCAAAACATTAGGCCATTTATTGAAATTTCTTTTCATGGCTGGCTCTAACCCACTGGCAGTAGAATCAATCCATTTATTAATGTTTTCAGTATTGAAGGTAGTTTTACGAAGTGCTTCCCAACGTTTTACTGTTTTGGTTTTGAAGATAGAATCCTGAGCTAATTGTTGCCACCAAAAGGGAGCAGGGTATATATCACCTTTAGGCAAAGCGATTTCATTAACCTTGTATTGCCAGCCCGTAGATTTATAGCCATCATAATAATCAGCATTGCCAAAGGCTAGATTGTAGTCCCACGCAGGTCCCATTTTCAATTTACCACCTTTTGTGATTTTTTCTTTATAGAAAAATGTGCTTAATCTGTATCCATCTACATTTTTGACAAATTCTGTAATCAAGAAATAGTCGATAAACGTATCTAAATCGCACATTTCACGCCATTTTGCTTGTGGACTCTTAAAATCTGGTGCTAGCAAAGCTGCTTCAAAATCATTGACATATTTTTGGATATAGTCGAATTGAGGTTGGCTAATATCCGCATATTTTGGATATTCTACCTGAAAGAATGTTTTGTAGTTCCCGAAAGGAGTGGTAGTATTGTTAGTCCAGTTTTTAGAAGGAGAGCCAGAAGTTTTATCTAATTTCAAAATATAGCCTCCCGTCACATCGTCACCAGTATTATCGGTTATTTTTAAGCTAGAAATATCAACCCGATTTTTATCTCTTTTGATTTTTTCCATCAAAATGTACAAACCTTGATAGTCATTATTCACCAGCATTTCGCAGTAACGAGTACGTGTAGCATATCTACCCATTTTATTGACTAAGTCGTACGTCAATACATCACGCATCAGCGTCTTATCATTATAAGTGGCGTTAAGCACCCAATCTGATTCTTCGGGAAAATTGAGAAAACTAATTTTACGACTTTTGCCAGTGGTATCCGCCCAAGTTTCAAAGCCATAAGGTTTTTTAGGGAAAAGGTCTTGAGAAGAAGACCCCCTTAGTTCGATACCAATAAGTCCGTTGTAAACATTAGGAATATCACTTACATTGTTTTGACCCCCTTTGTCATTATGAATTAGCTGCATTGTCGCTAATATTTTGGGTTCGTCAACAATATTTCTTCCTTTGGTATTGACTTTTAAAATAGGAAGATTTGAAGTAGTCAAAATTTGACTATTCCCTGAATAGAAACTAAACGATAATAAAATAGATAATACACAAATTGACTTATTCATATAAAC
>NZ_JBWKYN010000250.1:0-6584 GCF_059423785.1 Arcicella sp. GW458-12-2-14-TSB2
GTATAAAATGGCATTTTAAGGGTACTTAAAACTATCTCTATTGATTTATCAGTTAAAAAATCAAAAAAGGTGCTTAGTCCCTTCAACCAAACCTTATTTATATGTCAGAACAACATAGTAATATTATTTCGATTAACATTGAGGACGAAATGCGTGGAGCATACATTGACTATTCAATGTCTGTGATTGTATCTCGTGCCTTACCCGACGTTCGGGATGGATTAAAACCTGTTCACCGCCGAGTACTTTTTGGAATGGATGAATTAGGTGTGAATTACAACAAAGCTTATAAAAAATCAGCCCGTATTGTTGGTGAAGTAATGGGTAAGTTTCACCCTCATGGTGACTCTTCAGTTTATGACACCATGGTTAGGATGGCTCAGGAATGGTCTTTGAGATATCCATTAGTAGATGGGCAAGGTAACTTTGGTTCAGTAGATGGCGATTCACCAGCGGCGATGCGTTATACAGAAGCCCGACTAAAGAGAATTGCTGAAGAACTTTTAGGAGACCTTAACAAAGATACAGTCGATTTTCAAAATAACTTTGACGACTCTTTACAAGAACCAACCGTACTTCCTTCAAAGATCCCAAATCTTTTATTAAATGGTACTTCTGGTATTGCTGTAGGGATGGCCACCAATATGGCTCCTCACAATTTAACAGAAGTTGTAGAAGGGATTATTGCCTATATTGATGATCGTGAGATTACTGTTGAAGGCTTAATGCAATATATCAAAGCACCAGATTTTCCTACAGGTGGAACGATTTATGGTGTTTCGGGTATCAAAAATGCCTTTGCTACTGGTCGTGGTCGTATCGTAGTTCGTGGAAATGCCACGTTTGAAACGAGTAAAACAGGCAAAGAGCAAATCATTATCTCTGAAATTCCTTACATGGTCAACAAAGCATCATTGATTAAACAGTGTGCTGACTTGGTAAATGAGAAAAAAATTGAAGGTATTTCAGAAATTAGAGATGAATCTGACCGTGATGGTATGCGTATCGTTTTTGATTTAAAACGCGATGCCGTTCCTAATGTAATTCTGAATAATCTTTATAAGCAAACTGCTCTCCAGTCTTCATTCTCTGTAAATAATGTTTGTTTAGTAAAAGGTCGCCCTTATACGCTCACGTTAAAAGACTTAATTCATTATTTCGTTGAGCACAGAAATGAAGTAGTTGTTCGTCGTACTCAATATGATTTACGTGAAGCACAAAAAAGAGCGCACATTTTAGAAGGTTTCATTATTGCGCTTGATAATTTAGATGCTGTTATCAAATTGATTCGTGAGTCTCGTGACCCTCATGCTGCTCAAATTGGTTTGATGGAAAGCTTCAGCCTTTCTGAGATTCAGTCTAAAGCTATTCTTGAAATGCGTCTTCAACGCCTTACAGGTATGGAGCGTGATAAGATTTTGGCTGAATATGAAGAAATTAAGCGTTTGATGGAAGACTTACAAGATATTTTGGATAGACCTGAGCGTCAACTACAAATTATCAAGGATGAATTACATGAAATCAAAGAACGTTATGGAGATGCGCGTCGTACGCAAATCAATATGACTGACGATGAGTTCTCTATCGAAGATATGATTGCTGATGAAGAAATGTTAATTACCGTTTCTAATCAAGGTTATATCAAACGTACACCAATCAGCGAGTACAAAGCCCAAGGAAGGGGAGGAGTAGGTTCGCGTGCGGTAGCTACCAAAGATAGCGATTATACTGAGCACCTATTTACTGCAACCATGCACAACTGGTTGCTATTCTTTACTGAAAGTGGTAAGTGTTTCTGGCTAAGAGTGTATGCTGTACCAGAAGGACAAAAAACTGCCAAAGGAAGACCAGTTCAGAATTTAATGAACATTGAAAGCGGTGATTCAATCAGGGCTGTAATCAATGTGAAATCGCTTACTGATCCAGACTACATTAACAATAACTTTATTGTGATGTGTACTGAAGACGGTACTATCAAGAAAACTACTTTAGAAGCTTACTCTCGCCCGCGTCAAAATGGTATCATAGCAATCACTATCAGAGAAAACGATAGATTGTTAGATGTATCTTTGACCAACGGAAATAATCATATAATCATCGCTACTAACACTGGTCGTTCGGTTCGTTTTGAAGAATCTCGTGTTCGTCCAATGGGTCGTTCAGCCGCTGGTGTAAAAGGTATTTGGCTCGACGAAGAAAAACAAGACGAAAAAGCAATCGGAATGGTTTGTATCGAAGACCCAGAAACACAGCAATTATTAGTGGTTTCTGAAAAAGGTTTCGGTAAACGTTCGGATGTTGAAGATTATCGTTTGACTAACCGCGGTGGAAAAGGAGTGAAGGCACTTAATTTAACTGACAAAACAGGTAACTTGGTGGCTATCAAAGAGGTAACAGATAATAATGATTTAATGATTATTACAAAATCTGGCATTTTGATTCGTATCGCTGTCGCTGATTTACGTGTAATGGGTCGTAATACCCAAGGCGTTAAACTTATTCGTTTAAAGAATGAGTCGGACGAAATTTCATCAGTAACTAAAATTGTGAAAGATCCAGAAGAAGTAATTGCAGATATTACTCCAGAAGGAGAGGTAGATTTACCAACAATTGAATCAGAAGGAGAAGTAACTCCAGAATAGCTATTTAATAAGAGTATCCTTGTAAAATCGCATGTAAGTGCGATTTTACTTTTTCAATAATTCAATTATAGAAACCATTTCCAAACAGAACAATGAAAAAAATCACACTTGCTCTTTTCGCAATACTGATGACAGCAGGAGCAGCCTCTGCTCAAATGGACAAAATGATGATTGAGGCGAATCGTAAAACTATTTCTGAGGCCGTAAAAAAAGCCGATGCAGCAGTTACAAAAAAAGATTCAGCGAAAGCTAAAACTTGGTTAACTCGTGGAGAAGCCTATTTAGACCTTGCGAATTCTCAAGACTCAGTGTTGACAAAAGCAGAGCCTTTAGCAGCTTACAAAGCGGTTGAGTACTTCAAAAAGGCTATTGCATTAGATGCAAAAGACGGAGCGGCAGCTGTTTCAGCTAAAAAATACCTTTTAGTAACGCTCAATAAAGAGGGAAAACCAGAACCTGAAGGACAAAAAACATTTAGTGCCTTTATGAACGGTGGTATTGCTAAATATCAAAGTAAGGATTTTGTAGGTGCTGTAAAAGATCTACAAATGGCTTCTGAAGTTAGTCCAAAAGATACTACAGCTGCAATGTATACAGGTGTAATTGGTCAAATGGCTAAAGATGATGCAGCAGCTAAAGGTGGATTTGAGAAATTTTTAGACCTAGGAGGGAAGGACCCAGCCATGATTTATGCCTTGGCTCAAATCTATAGAAATGAGAAAAATGAAGAAAAAGCTATTGCTACCTTAGAAAAAGGGATTGCTCTTCATCCAAACAATAAAGACTTAAAAGCTGAAAAAGTAAACTTATTATTAGCATTTAAAAAGATTGATTTAGCTATCAAAGAGCTTGAAACATCAGTTGCAAAAGGTACAAGTAACCCTCAAGAAGTATTAAATTTGGGTATTTTATATGAAAATAAAGCTCAAGAATTTGCACCTGAAATTCGTACATTAAAAGAAACTTTATCTGACAATAACGTAGAAGCATTAAACAAGAAAATACAAGTTCAGAAAGATAAAGTAGCGGCTTATGATGAGGAAATCAAGCGTTTGACTGATAAAATCAAAAAAGACCCAAAGTCAGCAGCCGCTTCTAAAAAACAAATTGTTCAAGTTAAAGAGATGCAAAATGAACAAAAAGCTGAGTTGACTAAGTTGAATGAGGATGCAGCTAAACAAGCAGCAAGTGGCGTTAATGTTGAAGAAACTAACAAGAAGCTTGCGGAATTGGAAGCAAAACAAAAAGCAGCTAAAGATTTAGCATTAACTTATTATAAAAAATCATTAGAGTTAGATCCTAATAATTATGATGTTAACTTTAACTTAGGAGTAATGAGCTTCAATGAAGCAGTTGAAATTAAGAAAAAAGTTGATTTATTAGATATGGCTGCTTACAAAACTGAAGGTAAGAAAATCGAAGAATTAGCTGATAAGAAATTCAGAGAAGCTTTACCATATTTTGAAAAAGCATATTCTATCAAGCAAGAAGACGATTTAAAATCAAGTTTGAGAAGTTTATATCAAATCTTGAAAATGGAAGATAAATTGAAAGCATTAGGAGAATAATTAATATTCCACCTAGTCATAAAAAAAGACCTCAAAAATTTGAGGTCTTTTTTTATGACTAGGCTATCTCAGAAAATTTTCAGTCATGAGCAATTTATATGATGGAAAACAGCAAATAGGTATGTTATTTAGCAACTTTTCAAGTATTAAATGTTTTACTTAACATAATGTAAATTATATAACAATTAAATTTATTTTTTTGAAGCTGATAATATTGATAATATATATCTACTTAGAAGAGACTTGGTTATTGTAATAGATTGGTAATTAATAGGTTATCAATCCATATGAAAGTGAAAGTACTTTGATGAAGTCGCTGAGAATCCGATGAAATATTTTATCAATGATTCTGCCTTGATTATTTAATTCTGAGGCGATTAATTTTAAAGGCAGAATCATTAAAATTATTGTGTTAGAATACTTTTTAAATCAGCGGGTGAATATTTTACTGATTTAAGTACTTTATTGTCGGAAGTTCTATAAACTAAAAATTTATCTTCATCTTTTATAATCTCAGCTACAGTGCCATCTTTTTGAAAATAAAATTCTACAGTGGCTTCTGCTTCTTCATAAGTGCTACAAGCTTTAGACATATTTGATCTTTGTACTTCATTAAAGAGGTCAACGAATTTTTCACCAAGACCAAATTCTAATACAGCTCCAGAAAGCACATATTGAATATCACATAACGCATCAGCTACTTCAACAAGATCATTAGCTTCAATGGCTTCTTGTAGCTCTCTCAATTCTTCGGCAATAAGACTTACTCTTAATTTACATCGTTCTATGGAAGGTATCTGTGGTTTATCAAGAATGGGTGCTTTGAATGTGCGATGAAATTCAGCAACTTGATTAAGAGAATCTATGCTTTGCATGGTTTTTTATATAATGTTTTAAGTAAAAATTTAATCAAAATTAGTAAGAATAGCCCTAAGATTATGCATCAATAAATATATTTGCATTTATTAATATTACTATTATTACTAATAAAATTATAAGTATCTAATTATCAGTAAGTTATAAATTCACGTGGAACACTTTGTTTAACTAATTGATAATCAGTAAGATATGTGTACGATTGTGTGAAACGTTACTTTAAATACTAATCTATAAGGTGGGTATTTAAAGAGATAGCTACGATGATATAATAGGAAGTACCTAACATAAATAGGTAGTTATCAATACGTAATAGAGTCGGATGGATAACAAAAAAATACTAGATGATGTATTTAATATATCCATATTATTAAATATAGATATATATAAAATATCAGCTTATTTTTTAAAAAAAGGATTTTTTTCGCCCACTTTTACCCTCTCTTAAAATCAAAATATCAAATTTTGATTTTAAGAGACAATATCTTTTTCTTTCAAACTACATCCTGTTTAACCATTTTCTTTCATAAGAAGAGCCCTTAAAAGAGGCATTATCTACCTCCTTTTTCTATTTAATTCCTCTCTCTTTATCCAGCAAGTTTCCTCCTACTCTATCATAACTACATAATGGATATATTAAAAAAGTACAAATTTTATCAAACAGGTTTACTTTCCATAAACGTGCCATCAGTGTAAAATATTACAATCCTTTCTATTTGCTTACCAGATGGAGCGGGCGCTTCAACCACCTCCGGACGCTCTGTTTTACGCCTCTGTAAGGCATTTACAGGCGATTGTACATATAATTGCTCAGGACTACTATTTTTAACCGATTCTTGGGGTTTTATATCTTTATTCTGGGTAGTCCTAATTGTTTGATTACTAATTACTTGTTTATGAGGCTGAGGGATATTCTGACTAAGTGAATCGTTATCAAAAAGAAGCCAATCTCTGTCTATGTCAGGAAATACCTTCAAAATCCTTTGTACAATGTCTAAACTAGGCTTATTTCTCCCAGATAGAATGTGTGAGATACTACTTCGCTGTATCCCTATGGCATCAGCAAAATAACTTGGGGAGAGCCCCTTATCTACTATTATCTGTTCTATTTTTTTATTTAAATCCATGTTACAAATGTTTAATATATTTACAATAGTAATTTAATGATGTAAATATGACAATTGATTGTGTAAATTACAAATGTAATTGAATATAAATGTTAACCTACTCTTGTTTATTGATGTAAATTCCATCTTCTTTGATGATAATTTGCATATCTTTATATAATCCCCCAATAGCTTTCTTAAAATCCTTCTTTGACATTTGTAAATTGCTATAAATAACTTCAGCGCTTGTTTTGTCATTGTATGGAAGGAATCCATTATGATTATTTAATTGAGATAATATGAATAATTTAGTATTGTCAATTCGTTCAAAACCGATTTTTTCCAATGTTAAATCAACCTTTCCGTCTTCTCTGATTTTTTTAATGTATCCA
>NZ_JBWKYN010000251.1:0-6573 GCF_059423785.1 Arcicella sp. GW458-12-2-14-TSB2
TTTTAATATTGATAAAATTGTGATATTTGAAGGTTTTCAATTTTGGAGTCAAAAGCCCAATTTTGGCTATTTTTTTAAATTTTATCCCTGAATAATTAATAAAAAATAAATTTCAATTACATTTATACGTGAGTTTAAAATTTAGTGGTATTAATGAGGATATGATTGAGTGGGAACATAGCTTTACAATGTTTCCAATCAAGGTCCAAATGGATTATCCATTAACATTCAAAAAATAATCTGAATTAATTTATATGGCAATTGCAAGATTTAAAGCACTTGAGTTAGCTCAATCTCGCCCGACGGTAGCAGTGAAAATACCGACAGAGAAAGTAACGGACTATTATGGAAGCAATACTTTTAATGATGAAGTGATGCGTTCTTTGTTGAGTCCAGAAGCTTATCTGAAAATTACAAACGCGATTGAAGATGGTAAGAAAATTGATAGAGAGGCTGCCGACGAAGTAGCCGCTGCAATGAAATCTTGGGCTTTATCGAAAGGAGTAACACACTATACTCACTGGTTTCAACCACTAACTGGTACTACTGCTGAAAAGCACGATGCTTTTTTTGATATCACAGGTAAGGGTAAAGCAGTAGAAAAATTCAAGGGGTCGGCATTGGTTCAACAAGAGCCTGATGCTTCGTCTTTCCCTAACGGTGGGATTCGTTCTACTTTTGAGGCACGTGGTTATACCGCATGGGACCCTTCTTCTCCTGCGTTCATCATGGAAAACGTGGCAGGTACTGCTACTTTGTGTATCCCATCAGTATTTGTTTCTTATACTGGCGAAGCACTTGACTATAAAACACCGCTGTTGAAATCAGGGGAATTGATTGATAAGGCAGCTACCAAAGTGATGAATGAATACTTCAATCGTGAAGTTTCAAAAGTAACGGCTTCGGTAGGTGTTGAACAAGAATACTTTTTGGTGGATGAAGCATTATACAATGCTCGTCCAGATTTAATGATGTCTGGTAGAACAGTTTTCGGACACTCGCCAGCAAAAGGGCAACAGTTGGAAGACCATTACTTTGGCTCAATTCCTTCAAGAGTAAATGCCTTCATGGTTGATTTTGAGCTTGAAGCTTTGAAACTAGGTATGCCAGTGCGTACACGCCACAATGAAGTAGCACCTGCACAGTTTGAAGTTGCTCCGACTTTTGAAGAGGCTAACTTAGCTTGCGACCACAACGCCCTTTTGATGGACTTAATGAATAAAGTAGCCGCAAAACATAAAATGCGTGTACTTTTCCATGAAAAACCATTTGCGGGTATCAACGGTTCTGGTAAACACAATAACTGGTCGTTGGCTACTGATACTGGCGTTAACCTTTTAGGCCCATCAACTAAGCCAAAAGAAAACCTTCGTTTTCTTACTTTCTTTGTAAATACGATTAAGGCTGTTCACGATTATGCTGATTTATTGCGTGCATCTATCGCAACGGCAGGGAACGAACACCGTTTAGGAGCAAACGAAGCTCCTCCAGCCATTGTTTCTATTTTTATCGGTACAGAAATGACGCGCGTATTGAATGATTTAGAGAATCTTTCTGAAATGCACGATATTAAATTAGAAAAAGGTGATAACGTTTATCTAAGACTAGGTATCAATAAAATTCCAGCACTTCTGTTGGATAATACTGATAGAAACAGAACTTCCCCTTTTGCTTTTACAGGAAATAAATTTGAATTCAGAGCTGTTGGTTCATCTGCCAATTCGGCTGCTCCGATGACGATTTTGAACACTATTGTTGCCAACCAATTATTCCAATTCAGAGAAGAAGTAGACGTATACCTTGAAAAAGGTATCAAGAAAGAACTAGCGATTGTTGAGGTATTGAAAAAATATGTAAAACAATCAAGAAAAATTCTTTTTGAAGGAAATGGATACTCTGAAGAGTGGACACAAGAGGCTGAAAAAAGAGGATTGTCTAATCTAAAGACAACGCCCGAAGCATTATTGAAATACTTAGATAAATCTGCGGCAGACTTGTTTTCTAAGCATGGTATCTTCAATGAGGTTGAAATGCACGCTCGTTATGAAATTGAGGTTGAAAATTATATCAAGAAAATTCAGATTGAATCGAGAGTAGTGGGCGATTTAGCCATTAACCACATCGTTTCAACTTCTTTGAAATACCAAACGCAATTGGTTGATAATGTTCGTGGACAAAAAGAAATCGGTATCGACCCACAATATTATGCGCCGACGATTGAAATAATCAAGAAAATATCTATCTATACTTCTAAAATCAACAACTTGGTTGATGAGATGACTGAGGCTAGAAAAGAAGCCAATAATGTAGAAGATACTGCTGAAAGAGCTAGACTTTATAGCACTAAAGTGAAGAATTATTTTGAGGAAATTCGTTACTGTGTAGATAAATTAGAGCTTATCGTTGATGACGATGAATGGCCTTTACCAAAATATAGAGAGTTGTTACTTATCAGATAAGTAATATAAAGCCTGAAAATGCCCACAACACTTTTGTGTTAGTGGGCATTTTTGCTATCTTTGACACATAAATTAATCTATTGTAATATGTCATTAAAATCAAATCCGGGACTTGACCCAAAAGAAATTGAACAGTTAAAAAAGGAATGCAAGGAAGCAGGAAAAAAGTTTGTTTACTTTGAAGACGAACTTAATGACGAACCTGATAACGTTGAAGAATTTGTTCACGTTCAGTTTGTTGGTGAATACAATGGACAAGAAGCAATTTTTGATGCCGTTATTTATTCTTTGCGTTTGCACTACAATAGTATCGTTTACGAAACTGCCGAGCGCCAAGCGATGAAATCATTTCCTTTGTATGTGCCTGTTGAAAATCGTGATGAGACGTATACTGCCAATGAAGCAATGGATGAAGAAGTAGAATTGTTCATCACCGAATTGATTGAAGAAATTGAAGAGAATGAAGAAATTAAGCTTTCTGAACACTTAGAGATTGATGAAGATTTTGAATTTGGAATCGGTCTTGAGGTATGTTTGAACGTAGAAGAAGTAAATGATAGAGTGGTAACTAAATTTGTTGATGATTATTTGTCAGGCAACTTCAAATTAGACCCAACTTTATATTCTTTCAAAACAGAAGCAGAAGACTAAGTAAGAGGTGTGAGTGATGAGTTGTGGTGATAAGAATTTGTTGAATTTTAAAATATTAATCACTCATTCACTAAATCACTCAATTACTTAACACATATAAATGTTTAACGCTGTACCCATTTGGTTGAAGGCACTGATTAATGTTGCTGGGTTTCTTTTGTTTTTTATTTTCTTCGCTGGGCTTGGTAGAATTTTATTTGCCTACTTATTAGCAAATATTTATGGGATTAGCTTAAACCAACTGTATGAACTGAGTAGTCAGCCTAAGCATCATGATAAATTATTGTTGCAGGAATTAGGGGGAGTAATCGTTGAAATAGTAGCAGTTTGGCTTTTTCCAGTACTTTTAGGAAATAAACTTACCTTTAAACAGTTGGGGCTCAACTGGAAAGGAAAAACAAAAGATTTTGCCAGTGGATGTTTGTTAGGCATTATTTTAATTACTGCGGGATTTATAATCATGAAAATTATGGGATTTGTTCAAGTAGTTAAGCTTGAGTTTCATCCCATAATGTTCATGTCATACATCATCTTTTTTGTATGTGTTGCCATTTCAGAGGAACTCATGGCTCGTGGGTATGTACTAAGTACCTTAATGAAAGGCATGAATAAATATGTGGCACTCAGCACGTCTGCATTAATCTTTTCAGGGTTACATCTGATGAACAATCATATCGCCCTCGTTCCTCTATTCAATCTGGTTTTGGCGGGTTATTTGCTCGGAATGTATTTCATCTTTCATAAAAACTTGATGTTTCCTATCGGGCTACATTTTACTTGGAATTTCTTTCAAGGAGCAGTTTTTGGCTTTGAAGTATCAGGACATAATATACAAGGCATTATCACCCAAAATGTAATGGGTAATATCCTATGGACTGGCGGAGAATTTGGCTTTGAAGGCTCAATAATCGCGGTGCCAATCGTCATAGCAGGTATTTTATTTATTTACTTTTGTTATAGCAAAAAATCTTCTCTGGAAAAAGAATCGCTTTCTAAGCTTCAGGAAGACTAATTACATGAATATATTTTACGAACCCAATATCAAGCAAACACATTTGTTAAACGAAGAAGAGTCTCGTCATGCAATCAGAGTTTTACGCCTTACAGTAGGAAGTAAAATTTATGTAGTGGATGGCAACGGAGGATTCTATCGTTGTGATATAAAAGTGGCACATGAAAAAAAATGTGAAGTGAGGATTTTGGAAGAACAACAAAATTACGAGCGTCAGGATTTTTACATTCATTTGATTATTGCACCTACCAAAAATATGGATAGGATAGAATGGATGATAGAAAAATGTGTTGAAATGGGCATTCATGAAATTTCTTTTATTCAAAGTCGTTATTCTGAACGAAAGGAAATCAAAACAATCAGGGTTGAAAAAATAGCCATCGGAGCAATGAAACAATCACTCAAAGCATTTTTGCCCAAGATTAATGAGATGATTAGCTGGAAGGCTTTTTTACAAAAAGATATTGCAGAAGACCAGAAAATGATTGCTCACTTAGAAGAAGGTGATAGAAAATTGATTCAAGAGTTGGCAACCCCAAAAGGGAATTACGCTGTGATGATAGGCCCAGAAGGTGACTTTACTCCCGAAGAAATACAACAAGCTTTGGCAAAAGGATTTAAGCCTGTTACGCTAGGCAAAAGTAGATTAAGAACTGAAACGGCTGGATTGGCAGCCTGTTTTGCTTTAAATTTAATTAATCAATAGTAAATCAAGCAAACAAAAATGTAATTCAACTATGAAGAATACCGCTAAAAGTATTGCCTATATTTTGCTGTTGACTTTTTTGTTGGTTGTTAATCATCAAAGCTTTGCTCAGTATTCATTTAAAATTGCTAAAATGAAATATGGGGGAGGGGGCGATTGGTATTGTAACAAAACCTCGCTATCCAACCTTATTAAATTTTGCAATAGTAACCTCAGAACGAACATTGCCCCAGAAGAGGATATTGTAGAACCATCAAGTCCTGAATTGTTTACTTATCCATTTGTGCATTTAACAGGACACGGGAATGTAGTTTTTAGTGAAGCCGATGTAATAAACCTTAGAAAGTATTTAGTAGGCGGAGGTTTTTTACACATTGATGATAACTATGGGTTGGATAAATTCATTAGAAGAGAAATGAAAAAGGTTTTTCCCGAACTAAGTTTTGTTGAATTGCCATTTAACCATCCTATTTATAGCCAGAAATTCAAATTTCCGAATGGATTACCCAAAATACACGAACATGATAACAAACCTCCGCAAGGTTTCGGTTTGATTTATGAAGGACGATTGGTCTGTTATTATACCTACGAATGCGATTTGGGCAATGGCTGGGAAGACCAAAGTGTGTACAATGACCCCGAAGGTATCAGGATGAAAGCCTTGCAAATGGGGGCAAATCTCCTTTCATACTCGCTAACATCGTTTTAAACCTTGCAAATGTCAGAATATGAAAATATTTAAACCATTTCACCAAACATTCGGTAACTTTGTTGAAGCTTTAGTGTTATTCTTTTAATGAGAAATAACTAAGGACTTTCTTTTTAGTGCTCAATCACAAGAACAAATTAAAATAACAAAATATAATCATGCAATTGGTATTGCCCGCTTTCATCTTTCATTGGTATTTATCTTTATTTAGTCAAACGTTTTTCTTACATCGTTATTCAGCACATAAGATGTTTACGATGAATAAATTTTGGGAGAAATTTTTCTATTTTCTTACTTACGTTTCTCAAGGATCTTCTTATTTAAGTCCACGTGCCTACGCAATTTTACACCGTATGCACCATGCTTTTAGCGATACTGAAAAAGACCCACATTCACCGCATTTTTCAGATAATGTATTTGCTATGATGTGGAAGACAAAAGATATTTACAACGCATTGTTGAATAATAAATCTAAAATAGAAGAGCGTTTTGACCACAACTATCCGTTTTCAAAAACGATTGAAAAAGTGGGAGACCACTGGATGTCAAGAATAGGTTGGGGCGTTGCTTACGTATTGATGTATGTGGTTGCTTTTGTTTATTTTGATATGCACTGGGCATTTTTCTTTTTGTTGCCAATCCATTTTTTGATGGGACCTGTACATGGTGCTATCGTAAACTGGTCTGGTCATAAATATGGTTATCAAAACCATGATAATAACGACAAATCAAGAAATTCATTGGTATTTGATTTCCTAATGATGGGCGAGCTATTCCAAAATAATCACCATAAATTGCCGAATAGTATGAATTTCGCTTCAAAATGGTATGAATTTGACCCAACTTATCCGATGATTAAATTATTAATCTGGTTAAGAATTATCAAACCAAATTTAAGTAAACCTGCGAATGCTGAGTTTTAGGTGATAGAAATAACATTAAACTTTCCGAATGTTGATATCAAACATGAGTCATCCCGAATTTTGTGGATGGCTTGCCCAATAAAAACCTCCTTGTTTATTTTGTGAATTACGAC
>NZ_JBWKYN010000252.1:0-6234 GCF_059423785.1 Arcicella sp. GW458-12-2-14-TSB2
GTCACTAATGGATTACATTATTTTAGATATAAATTTCCGGATAAAAGCAATACCAAATTCAATATAAAAAGGTGTTTTTTAAATGAATATCTTGAACTTTTAGATACTATTTTTAGTAATGGTACTTTTAACTTTAATAGGGATGCTTTTCGTAAATATTGTACAAAAACAAATAGTGATGGACCTTGTGGTTATGCTGTAATGGTTGGACTGACAGTAAATATCATTGATTTTTATAATCACAAATTACAAGTGACTTATTGAAATCATATTTGTTTATGTATCATCTAGCAAAAAAGCCAATAACAAAAACACAATTTATAAAGCAAAAGCTTCTCTAAAACCCATACTTCACCCTAACCGAAATATTCCTCCCCATCTCATCCGTAAAGTACCTAAAACGATTGAGGTACTCTCGGTAGGCTAAGTTAAAGGCATTGCTTATACTTAAACCAATACTTACTTTTTTGATAGTGAAGCCTGCATCTGCTTTCCAAAGACTATAAGCAGGTGGAGGAGGTAGGAAATCGCTATTTTCCTCTACTCTGGTTTGTTTGGCTACTAAAGAATTACTGATACTGATAAAGGCTCCATGCTTTTTGAAGTCGTACTTTAAAGTGCTTTCCAGACGGTCGGAAGGAATGTTTACCATGTATTGATTATTCAAAACATCCTTGGCTCTTACCATCGAATATTTCTCGGTAATTGAGATTTTCTCAGTAATCAAATAATTGGCAGAGAGGTCAATTCCTGCAAAGCGAGCGTTTACTTGGGTATAGTCAAAAGCTGGGAAAGCGCCACGTACAGTAAGCACAGTTTGTAAAACCCCATTTTCAGAACGAGGTTTTAGATAAATAAAATCATCAATGAAATTCAAATAGGGACTAAATTCCAGACTAAATTTTTCGCTAGTATAATTGGCAGAGAAGCTTAAATTATGAGCTACTTCGGGTTGTAGATTAATATTGCCTTTCTCATAAGCTGCCGCTCCGTGGTGAATGCCATCAGAAAATAATTCATTCATATTGGGTGCTCGCCAAGCAAGCGCTGCATTGAATTTAAAATCCCATTCATTATTCAGCGTATAAGTAGTACCAGCAGTAGCCGAGAAATTATTAAAACTAAATGAATTGTTATAAGCTTGATTATTGAAGGTAAGTCCATAAGCCTCAGCATTTCTAAGGTCATAGCGAAAACCAGTTTCAAATTCCCAACGATTTTTCAAATAACGTTCTATCAAAAATATTCCTACTGTACTTACTTGATAATTAGGAATGAGTACGGTATTCACCAACGGCTTTTTCAATTCATAAGAGGAGGAAAGATTTTCCTGATACATGCCGCTGATACCCACAGAACCTGCAATTTTATTGAAAAGTGGCTTATGGTCGAGTAATAACTCACCTGTATACGTCGTAAGCTTAAAATTTAAGGTATTTAGATTTCTGTTTCCTCTCGGAACGTCATACTCTAAACGCCAGTCATATTGACGAGCCAGTGTAAGTGTCCATTTCCCCAAATTTTCAGCAATAGCAAAGCTCTTTAGCTTTAATAAATGATGGGCTAAGTCTTGGTTGGGGCGATTGATGTTATAACTTGGTGAAGTCGGCGTATAAGCTTCGTTAGGTTGGGGGTTATTTATAGCGTTCTGTAAGTCTGTTGTGTTACCAATGTGTGAACCTGCAAAAATGCCTAACTGAGTATCGAAATAACTAAAAAATAGCTCGCTACCATAATGTATTTTGTTGTAGCCAAGTGCTACGGAGAAATTCCTTTCTTGTACTCCCGTATTCGCCATATAATAATTGGCAGTTTTCAAATCACCTCCGCGTTTGTAAGTGCCTTGCACACGCCATGAGAAACCTTTCAGTTGAGCCAAGCCACCTTCTGCAATACCAGAAATCACACCCATGCGTCCATTTGAAAAACCAGCCGTATTGATTTCACCATGAATATTAACAGAATCGGGTAGGGGGGCGGGTTCTACCATGATAACGCCTGCAATAGCATCCGAGCCGTAGCGTACGCCAGCAGCACCTTTGATAACGGTTAATTTTTTGGCCACAAATGGGTCAATCTCAGGGGCATGTTCACTACCCCATTGTTGTCCTTCTTGACGAATGCCATTATTTAAAATCAACACCCTATTTGAATGCATTCCATGAATGATGGGTTTGGAAATAGAGCTTCCCGTTTGCAGGGTAGTTACGCCAGTAATGCCCTTGAGGGATTCTCCTAGACTTTGTCCACGGGTTTGGTCTAAGGCTTGTCCTTCCAAGATACCTTTTGATTGTGTAACATCCTGTACTTTTTTGCCACTTACTACTACTTCTTGCAAATGCTCATCTTTATCTTCTAAAGAAAAATCTTCGTGGTGTTCAGCAGTGAGATTGACAGGTACTTCCACTTTCTGGAAGCCTACCGCTTGACAGATTAATACATAATTCCCTTGGCACAGATTTTTAAACGAATATACTCCCTTGGCATCTGTAAAAGTTGAGATGTTGGTGCCTTTTATATAAATAACCGCACCAGGCACTACTTGGTGAATATCTTTTTCATGGACTACTCCCTGAAGTGTACAAAAACAATTTTGAGATTGTGCGATTGTCGAAATCCCATTTAAGATAAATATCGTAAGTATAATATATATGCTTTTCATGAACGATGATGAAGATTGAGCATGCAATTTACTGATATTTTGGCAATGGATTTCTAATATTTGCAACAATATTGCATTAAAATTTATTGCAGCTTATCATTTAACAAAAAGATATACATACCAACGAATTATTTAATGTACCTAGAAAGTTGATTTTGTTTAATTAATTTAAAATTAAATTAAACAGTATTGAATGTATGGTTATATCGCTTTATTGGCCGTTTAGTGGTGTTTTGTAGGTTAAATTAATTAAATTAAACTAACAGCTATCGTTTTGTATAAAATTAATTCAAAAAACATTTGTTTTTTTGTTTATATAATTCATATATTTGTTAAACAAAACATCAACAAGATTGAAGCTATGACGGCATTAGAATTTACATATCATATTGGAAAAGTATCAAAGTCATTAAAGCCCTTCGCTATGAAACTTACAAGAGACTATGAAGAAGCCAATGATTTACTTCAAGATACTTTATTAAAAGCCTTCACCAATCGTGATAAATATACTGAGGGTACTAACCTAAAGGCTTGGTTGTACACTATTATGAAAAATACGTTCATCACTAATTATCAAAGGATGATTAGGAAGAATACTTTCATAGATACTTCGGATAACCTTCATTATATCAATTCAATAGAAAGTAGCACTGACAATTTAGCTATTAGTAGTTTTGCTATGAATGATATTAACAGTGCTATATCAACCCTAGAGGAGTCTTATAAAACTCCTTTTATCATGTATTTCAGAGGGTTTAAATATCATGAAATTGCAGAGAAATTAAATATTCCAATCGGAACAGTTAAGAATAGAATTCACATAGCTCGTAAAGAGTTGAAAGATAGATTACATATGTACTCGTATTAGTTGATTGTTTGAGTTACGCTTCATCATTACCATGAACTCTTATCAATTAGTTAATATTATGGTTACTGCCAGTCAGCAAAACCATAATCTATAGTTTTTTGGTTAACAGAAGAATCTCACAAAAGGTCGAGCAGTAGTTCGACTTTTTTGTTATGCTGATTGTCTTAAAAAGACATTAATTATAAATCAATCAAACAAAACAAGTTTATCTTTGTTAGAAGCTAATAAGGAAATGTATAAATCTCCTTCGGGAACATTGTTCAATGAAAGTAATAGTAATAGGGTCAGGATTTTCAGGATTATCAGCTGCAACAAGTTTAGCAGATAAAGGATATGAGGTTACTATTTTGGAAAAAAATAGTATTGCGGGAGGAAGAGCAAGGGTTTTTGAGGCAGAAGGCTTTACTTTCGATATGGGACCAAGCTGGTACTGGATGCCTGATGTTTTCGATAATTACTTTGCTAAGTTTAATAAAAAACCAGCTGACTATTACGATTTAGTTCGCCTAGATCCTTCATACGCAGTGATTTTTGCCGGGAATGATACGGTAGAGCTACCAGCAAGCCTTGATGAATTAGGCAATTTGTTTGAAGGAATGGAAGCGGGAAGTAAAGAGAAATTTAAAGAATTTTTGCGTCAAGCTGAATACAAATATGATGTAGGAATGAATCAATTTGTATGGAAGCCTTCTGTGAGTATTACAGAATTTTTGAGCTTGAAATTACTATATGATGTAGTTCGCTTAGATGTATTTCAATCTTTCGCCTCGCATATTCGCAAGTTTTTTAAAGACGAGAGAATCTTGAAATTAATGGAATTCCCTATTTTGTTTTTAGGGGCTACTCCCGAAAACACTCCAGCGATGTATAGCTTAATGAACTATGCAGAAATGAAATTGGGAACTTGGTATCCGATGGGGGGTATGTTCAAAATCGTAGAAGGAATGGTTGCCTTGGCAAAGGAGAAGGGGGTGACATTGCATTTAAATCATGAGGTTCAGAAAATAGAGGTAGTAAAAGGTGCTGTAAAAAAAGTAATCACTAATCAAGGTGAATTTATAGCTGACGTAGTAGTAGCCAGTGCAGACTATCATCATGTGGAGGATAAATTACTAGAAGACGAATACCAAAATTATGATGAAGATTATTGGAACTCCAGAGTGATGTCTCCTTCGTCGCTTTTATTTTATCTAGGGGTTAATAAAAAGATTCCTAAATTATTACATCATAATTTATTTTTTGACGAAGATTTCAAGGTGCATGCCCATGAGATTTATACAGCACCACAGTGGCCATCAAAGCCATTATTTTATGTTTCTGCTCCTTCAAAAACAGATGATAGTGTCGCTCCTGAAGGTTGCGAAAATATATTTTTGTTGATACCTGTAGCACCAGATTTAATAGATACCGACGAAACCCGCGAGCAATATTATCATATTATCATGGAACGGCTAGAGAAATATTGTGGTGTTGCTATTCGCGATTCAGTGGTTTTCAAAAGAAGTTATGCTCACAACGACTTTAAAGCTGATTATCATGCTTTTAAAGGTAATGCCTACGGTTTGGCAAATACATTGATGCAAACAGCACTTTTAAAGCCATCTTTGAAAAGCAAAAAAGTAAAAAATTTATTTTATACAGGACAATTAACCGTACCAGGGCCTGGTGTACCACCATCATTGATTTCGGGCATAGTAGTGGCTGAAGAAGTAAGTAAGGCATTCAAAGTTTAGTACAAACTCAGCAAATAAAATCAACTACCAGTTAATGAACCACATGGATTTATATACAAAGACAACCCTCGGATGTAGTAAGCTCATTACAGAACATTATAGCACGTCTTTTACTTTAGGTATAAAAACTTTAGATAAACGTTTTCATTTACCCATTTATGCAATTTATGGCTTTGTTCGTTATGCTGATGAAATCGTAGATACCTTTGAGGGTTTCGATAAAAAAACATTATTGAGCCGTTTTAAAGCTGAAACGTATGTGTGTATTAAAGAAGGGATTAGCCTCAATCCTGTGTTGCACTCTTTTCAATTGATTGTGAATCAATATAAAATTGACCATGAGTTGATTGAAGCGTTTTTACATTCGATGGAAATGGATTTATATTTTGCCGACTATAATCAGGAAGGATATAAGGAATATATTTATGGTTCGGCTGAAGTAGTGGGTCTGATGTGTCTAAGGGTTTTTTGTGAGGGCGACACTGCAATGTATGAGGCATTGAAAAACGATGCAAGACGATTAGGCTCTGCTTTTCAAAAAGTTAATTTTTTAAGAGATATTAAGTCAGATTTTCAAGAAAGAGGACGGACGTATTTTCCGAACGTAGATTTCAGGAATTTTACTTTAGAGGACAAAAAAACGATTGAAGATGATATTCAAGCAGACTTTGATGCTGGTCTGCAAGGAATCCTTGCATTGCCTAAAGGGGCAAAATCAGGAGTATATCTGGCATATAGGTATTATCTGAGGCTTTTTGATAAAATAAAGCTTTGTCCTGCCTCCAAAATTCAGAATGAGAGAATCAGAGTACCAGATTTTCAAAAAATTGCTTTATTAGCAAGTACGTATTTTCAAATAAGGCTCAATTCCCTTTAATTTCTTCAGTATTCATCTCAAACATGAGTCATCCCGAATTTTGTGGATGGCTTGCCCAATAAAAACCTCCTTGTTTATTTTGTGAATTACGACA
>NZ_JBWKYN010000253.1:0-6090 GCF_059423785.1 Arcicella sp. GW458-12-2-14-TSB2
GAAGAAGATATATTATAAGGAACAGAAAAGTTTGTCAGATTAATTGTTTCATTTGCGAAGGCATTATGCTTGCACAAGACAAAACATATTAAACAGAAAACCATTCCTGTATAAATTCGAGAAATTAACATTTATCGTTCTACTTACTTAGTGCAAATTTATTTAATAATATTATGATTAATTAACTCATTTAATGAGCCTCTAAAAAAATAAAAGCATTAACATATGTTAATAAACAAGCTTTTTTAAAGCTAATTAATCAAAAATATTATTAAATGTATTTCAGTGTGTTATTTAAAACAAAGATACAAAATCACGAACGCTTAAACAATTGTATAATCGAAAAAAATGTAAGATTAATCAAGAATTATTTTTTTTTAACATATGGTTGATGACTGTTATTTTTTTATTTATTCTAGCGTTATTTCTCGTTAATCTTTTCTATTTTTTTATTCTTATCTAACCTCGATATTTATGAATCGTATTGATAGACTATTTGGCATATTTACTTTGCTACAATCCAAAAAATATACTCCTGCCGAAAAAATTGCAGAAAAATTCAACATCAGTATTCGCACGGTTTATCGAGATTTAAAAGCTTTGAATGAATCAGGAATACCTTTAGGTTTTGAACAAGCCAAAGGATATTTCATCGTTCAGGGATTCTTCCTTCCTCCTATTTCTCTTACGAGTGATGAAGCTAATGCACTTTTAATAATGGAATCTATCGTATATCGTTTTACTGATAAATCAATACAAAAACACTATACCAATGCATTGAATAAAGTAAAGGCTGTGTTGCCCAATGCTCAAAAAGATAAAATAGATTCACTTTCAGATACAATCAAAATCCAAGTTCCACCGAATAGAGAACATCACAATTATGAATACCTATCAACATTACAACAAGCTATTTCTGCTAAAACCATCATCGACTTTGACTACAAGAATAACAGTGATGAAATCAGTAGTCGTAGGGCTGAACCTATAGGATTAGTTTTCTATGCTTTCAACTGGCATTTGATTGCTTGGTGTCATAAAAGAAACGACTATCGAGATTTCAGAGTTTCAAGAATTATTGTTGTAAAAGATACCCAAATGTCCTTTCAAAAAAATGATCATATCCCCCTATCAGACTACATGAAACTGCTTCCTGTAAATTATTGATTTTATTTATGCTTTTTCAAAAAGTTGTGACATAGGGTTGTCAGTGAGGGATTGTTTTTTTGCATCATCAACCAAAAAAACTAACAAAATGACGATGATTGCAATGTTCTTAAAGGAGTTGGACCAAGAAGCGGTTAGTACTCGAAAAATGTTATCGATTGTTCCAGCAGATAAATTTAACTGGCAACCTCATCCTAAAAGTATGACTGTGCTTAGATTGGCAACGCATATTGCAGAGTTACCATCGTGGGTGGGATTGGCATTAACAACCAGTGAATTAGATTTTAGCGTGGGCGATTATCAACCTGCTACTATTAATACGACTGCCGACCTATTAAATTTACTTGAAAAAAATTTAGAAGATGCTAAAACTCATTTATTAGCAGCCACGGAAGACCTATTAGAAGAAAGCTGGACATTAAGAAATGGCGATACTATTTATAGCACAACGCCAAAAAGCGAAACTATTCGCCACGCTTATTGCCAAATTGTACACCATAGAGCGCAGTTGGGTGTTTTCTTACGCTTACTAGATATTCCTATTCCGGGGTGTTATGGACCAAGTGCTGATGAAATAGGCTTGTATTAGTAAAAGTGAGCGAAATAGGAAGGCTGATAAAACAAGCTTTCCTATTATCCAAATTACTATTCAATAATAAGCCTTTTATTGTTGAAGAATGTTGTAGCAATCAATACCTTTGTGAAAATAAAAAAGAAGATTATGCTAGCTATCAATAAAATTCATCACATCGCTATTATTTGCTCGGACTATCCTACTTCTAAAAAATTCTATACTGAAATACTTGGGTTTAATATTGAGAATGAAGTATTTAGGGCTGAAAGAGAATCCTATAAATTAGATTTATCAGTAAATGGAGTTTATCAAATAGAATTATTTTCATTTCCTAACCCTCCAGCTCGCCCATCACGACCTGAAGCTTGTGGATTAAGACATTTAGCATTTGAGGTAAATGATATTCAGGGAACTCACGATTATCTAACAGGATGTAAGATAGATTGTGAAAGTATCAGGGTGGATGAATTTACAGGGAAGAGTTTCTTTTTCATCAGTGATCCAGATGGCTTACCGATTGAATTCTATGAAAAATAAAAGTGGTACCAATTTCTTACGAAACATAGTACCACACAAGGATAAGGTTAAGAGGGAATTTTGTGTATAAGAACTAAAATTTGCACGGGTTAGATTATTAAATATATAATAGGTATTGTAATTTTATTTATAGGAAATCCTCAGGCGGATAGTATATTTTATGGTAATCAAGCCAATTTTGTAGAAGATTTTTCTTTCTTTTGGGCACTCCAATTTGTATAGATTCCCGTGCATTACTACTATTTAGTTTTACAAAAAGCAAATTGAGCACTTGAGAATACATCACAAACGCAACATCGTTTGGATTAAATACTTCACCAGATTCACTAGTTAATTGAAAAGGTGCATGCTCTCTCATAAATTAAATGGCTAGTCAAACTCTTTTAAAAAAAAATTATATTGAAATACTTAGGCTATCGTAAATTTTTCCTTATTTCAAGTACGATTTACTGTTACAAAGTAAGCGAGTTTTTATAGAAGATTTTAGCGTAAAAATACCTGTTTTACAAAAATAATTTCACTAATTATTATTACCTTATGTTAAACACTGATACTATTTCATGGGAAGATTTTGAGAAAGTAAAGCTTCAAGTAGGCACTATTTTAGAAGCCAACGATTTTCCGAAAGCCAAAAAACCTGCCTACCAATTACTTATAGATTTAGGGTCAGAAGGTGGTCACAAGAAATCGTCAGCACAACTTACTAAATTATATACCAAAGAAGAATTAGTCGGCAAACAGGTTATTTGTGTAACAAACTTCCCTCCTAGACAAGTAGCCAATTTTATCTCAGAAGTATTGGTAACGGGCTTTATTTTGCCAGATGGCGAAGTAGTATTAGCAGCAGTAGAAAAAAACGTTCCGAATGGCACGAGATTGGCATAAATAACATTGAAGCCCTAACCGTATTTAATATACCGCTATGAGCTTTGTTTTCAATCATTTATAAAACGAATGTTTAATATTGAAATAGTTTTATCAATGAAGACTATTCCAATATTTATACTTAATTTTACATACTAATTTTAATTGCTTATATTAATTTGTATTGTTATTTTGACCTCAACTGAAAAAATGAAAACGCTATTCATCTTCATACTTACCTTCTTTGTTTTTTCCAAAGCATCAGGTTTTGGTTTGATTGAATATTCTACGGTAATGCATACCAAACACCGTATTAGACAAGATACTCTTAGAAACAATAATCAACAATTTGACGTTATACAAACAGCCACTCTTTTAAAGAAAGAGCCTGAAAAAACTGATGATAATAACCATTTTACAAAATCATTGATTCAATGGTTGGCAAATGGGGTTAAAACCACGGTTGAATTTATTACAAGTGCTTTTATCAATATAGGAAAAGCTATTTTAGCAGCTATCATCCATATATTTACTTCAAAAGCGTCTTATACAATTAGTTGATTAGAAAGTTATCAATAAAAAAATAAATTTATGACTCCAAACATTGGCATTTCTATTGAGAGTTTACAGAAAACCTCAACACTTCTGAATACATTATTGGCTGACGAATATGTGCTCTATACCAAAACCAGAAATTACCATTGGAATGTAACTGGCCCTAATTTTATTGAATATCATACTTTTTTTGAAGATTTGTATGATTTCGTAGACGAGCAAATTGATGCAATTGCTGAACGTATTCGTACACTAGGACATTTTCCGTTAGCTTCTTTGCACGAGTTTCTGGCTGTAACTAGATTACTAGAAACCAAACATCAACAAAGTGCTGCTTTAGAAATGTTACAAGAACTACTGAGTGACCACGAAACGATTATTAGGGTATTAAGACAGGATATCAAAACTACTGCCGATGAGTTGGGAGATGCAGCAACCAGTGATTTCTTGACAGGGCTTATGGCTGAACACGAAAAGATAGCATGGAAAATCAGAGCTTACTTAAGCTAACCCTCCATGAAAATACAGATCAAGACAACCGTAAATCAAGACCTTCTCAGTGTATGGGAAGGTTTTGATTTAAAATTATTCAAAGCACTTGCCCCTCCTTTTCCTCCTGTCGTTATTAAACAATTTGACGGTTGTCAGAAAGGAGATATTGTGCATCTGGTATTGAACTTTATTTTCTTTAAACAAGATTGGATTTCAAATATCATCGAACAAAAGAATAGCGAACACAGCATTTATTTTATCGACCAAGGCACTATACTCCCTTTCTTCTTGAAATATTGGCACCATGAACATAGGTTAGAAAGCCAGCAAACTGGTACGGTCATCACGGATAATATCGACTTTAATACTCCTTATTTATTGACTGATTACTTGGTATATCCATTGTTATACCTTCAATTTTTATATAGAAAACCGATTTATAAACGTTACTTTCAGTAAAGCAAAATCCACTCTAATTTGCAAAGGGTGGATTTTTTGTGTTAATTCGTTTTGAGAAAATACATTTCATTGAAATTTAGGACTAAAATCTAATCATTTCGACACAAACAAACTTAATATTAAATGAAGCTAAACATTACCACTAAAATTATCATCGGGTTTATCATCGGAATAATTGTAGGGCAAATTATGCACACTCAGCTGAGTGAAGAGCAAATCAACGAAGCCAGCAAGAATATAAAATTATTAGGAGATATTTTTTTAAGAAGCATTCACCTGATTGTTGGCCCCCTTATTTTTTGTACTTTATCTGTGGGCGTGGCTAAATTGGGCGATTTCCGCTTGGTAGGTAGAATTGGCTTAAAAACGTTGGCTTACTTTTATTTTGCTACTATTTTATCATTATTGGTAGGTTTAGTTTTTGTAAACATTACTCGCCCAGGTGAATTTGGTACTTGGAAATTACCTCAAAGTGGTATTGAAACAGGAGTTACAGCCAAACCTTTAAAGACTTTTAAAGATTTCCTTTTTGAGATTTTCCCTGACAATATTTTCCAAGTATTTGCTGAAAACAAAACTTTAGGAATCATCATGATTTCAATCGTTTTTGGTATTGCTTTGGCTACTATGGGCGAACATGGCAAAAAAATATCAAAAGGAATAGACTGGATTGGTGAAGCTATCTTTAAAATAGTAGGCTACATTATGCTATTGGCGCCATTCGCAGTTTTTGCGTCGATGACTAACGTGATTGCACGCAACGGTTTAGGGGTTTTGGTATCTTATGCCTACTTGATTATTTGCTTTTTCAGTGCATTGCTCTTCTTCATTTTCGTAGTTCTTTGGCTAATTTGCTACTTTTTGAAAATTCCATACTGGCGATTGATGGCAGCGATGAAAGATGCTATTTTACTTTCGTTTAGTACGGCAAGTTCTGAGGCTTCCATGCCAAAGCAAATAGAATCATTGAAAGGCTTAGGTATCAGCGAAAGAATCATCGGTTTTGTATTGCCATTAGGCTATAGTTTCAACCTTGATGGTTCGATGATGTATATGACCTTTGCAACTGGCTTTATTGCCCAAGCTTATGGTATGCCATTGAACTTAGACCAACAAGTAACGATGCTATTAACGCTATTATTAGCCAGTAAAGGTATCGCAGGTGTACCACGTGCCAGCTTAGTAGTAATTATGGGTACAATGACGCTATTTGGACTTCCACAAGAGGGTTTAGTATTGCTACTGGGCGTAGATCCTTTCTTGGATATGGGTCGTTCGGCAACATCGGTTGTAGGTAATGCTGTAGCTACAGTAGTTGTGAGTAAGTGGGAAGGCGAGAAACTGAGCGAAGCTTAGTCCTTTAGCTATAGTAATTATTGATAATCGTTTCTACCTGATATTATTATTTATCCTTAGCGAGGGACTTAAGTCCCTCGCTAAGG
>NZ_JBWKYN010000254.1:0-6015 GCF_059423785.1 Arcicella sp. GW458-12-2-14-TSB2
AATAAAAAGTCCGCTATTAACTTTCATTTAATAGCGGACTTTTTACCTAAAATTTAAAAAAATCAAGGGACATCAAAACGAAAACCCACTCCATGAACATTGGTTAGTTTGATATTTTGGTCTTTATTAAGGTATTTTCTTAAACGAGTAATGAAAACATCAAGGCTTCTGCCTTTAAAATAATCGTCGTCACCCCAAATGGCAATAAGAATTTTATCTCGCGACAGTGTTTCGTTCTTATTATTCACTAAAAAAGCTAATAAATCAGCTTCTCTATGCGTGAGGTCTTGTGTTTCGTTTTCAAAAAACAGTTTTAAATTCTTTACATCAAAAGTATATTTCCCTATGTTATGTATATTTTGATTAACTACTTGTCCAGTCTTCTTCCCTGTTCTTTTCAGGATCGCTTCTATTCTTAGCACGAGTTCTTCTATACTAAATGGTTTGGTTAGGTAATCATCAGCACCCAATTTTAGCCCTTTTATTCTATCCTCTTTTAATGATTTGGCTGTTAAAAAAATAATAGGAACTTCACTTCCAGTACCTCTTACAAATTCTGCAAGCGAAAATCCATCCATTTCAGGAAGCATTACATCAAAAACACAAATGTCATATTGATTATTCTGAAAAGCCTTTTGTCCAGCTTTCCCATCAGTTTGAAGGTCTATGGTGTATCCTTCTTGTTCAAGATTGTCTTTTATTACAAATCCTAGGCTATCGTCGTCTTCGACTAATAATATTTTTGTCATTCGTTTGGTTATAAGATTATCTTTCTTAATGTTTGTCGGCGCAATATATTGTGTTGCTAATGTACTTGTTTTAGCTAATATTTACAATTCGTAACGAATTGCTACTTTTGTACATATTTAATAAGTATAAAAAGTTATTCCATCACAACAGTCAATAAACAGAAAAACAATGTTCTCGTTAAAGCCCGATAAACAATATCCAAAAAAATTATATTCAAAAGCTGTAATAAGGTTTCAAGATTGCGACCCTTTAAAGCACTTAAACAATGCGAAATATTTTGATTACTTCTTTAACGCTCGTGAAGACCAAGTTGCTACTATCTATGAGTTTGATTATAACGACTATTTTGAACACAACAAAACATCATGGGTTGTTTATAATCATCAAATAGCCTACGTTAATTCTGCTAAAGTAAGCGAGAGAATCGGTATTATTTCTTCTGCTATTTATTTTAATGATGATACGCTAGTTACGGAGTTTGTAATGACAGATGAAAATTGTACACACCTAAAGGCTGTGCTGTGGACAACTTCTAAATACATCGATGTAATTACAGGCAAAAAAACTCCGCATCAACCAGAAGTAAATGCTTTTTTAACGGCTATTTGTGTAGAAGGCATCGACTTTGAACATATTAACCTAAATTCAAGAATCAAAACGATTAAACAAGAGCTATTAGCAGGAACGTTTATTTAACTATTCTTCAAGGCTCGTTCTATAACTGTAGAAACATTATACTATTGAATAATCTGCTTATTACCTATGTCGGCACAGGAAATACTAAAGCAATATTGGGGTTATGATTCCTTTCGACCATTACAAGAAGATATTATTCAATCGGTAATGGATGGAAAAGACACCTTGGCATTAATGCCAACGGGTGGGGGAAAATCGTTGTGTTTTCAAATCCCAGCATTGATGAATGATGGCGTTTGTATCGTTGTTTCACCTTTGATTGCGCTGATTCAAGACCAAGTAAATCAATTGAAGCAAAGAAAGATTTCGGCGATTGGTATTTTTTCAGGAATGCATAAAAATCAAATTGATATTGCCTTAGATAACTGTATCTATGGTGACGTTAAATTTTTATATGTCTCGCCCGAAAGATTACAAACCACTATTTTTATTGAAAGAGTCAAACAGATGAAAGTAAATCTGTTGGCTATTGACGAAGCCCATTGTATCTCGCAATGGGGTCATGATTTCAGACCACCTTATCTGAAAATCGCTGAATTCAAAAAAAATATCCCAAACGTCCCCCTTATTGCCTTAACGGCTACTGCTACGAAAGACGTTCGTCAAGAGATTTTGATGCGACTGGAAATGGATTCGCCCTCCGTTTTCCAACAAAGCTTTGCCCGTGACAACTTATCCTACTCGGCCTTTAATGAAGAAGATAAAGAAAGAAGACTTATCAAAATTCTACAAAATGTACAAGGCTCGTCTGTGGTTTATGTCCGCAATCGCCGAAGAACACAGGAAATTTCAGATTTATTAAATAAGAATAATATCAATACTACTTTTTATCATGCAGGATTGAGTGCTGACGAGCGTAGTAAAAGACAAGAACGCTGGATAAAAAATCAAGTTAGGACAATCGTAGCTACGAATGCCTTCGGTATGGGTATCGACAAGCCCGACGTTAGGTCTGTCATTCATATAGATTTGCCAGATACGCTAGAGGCTTATTATCAAGAAGCAGGCAGAGCAGGACGCGATGGCGAAAAAGCGTATGCCGTAGCGCTTTTTAACCTAAAAGATATTGAAAGTTTAGAGAAAAATATATTACAGAATTATCCACCCATTGAATTAGTCAAAAAAGTATATCAATGTTTAGGTAACTTTTTTCAATTGGCAGTGGGTGCGGGAGAGTTTTCTAGTTTTGATTTTGATTTGCTCGAATTTCAAAAACGCTTTGACCTCCCTCCTACCGAAACTTATTTTGCCTTAAAAGTTCTTGAAAATGAAGGATTCATTCAACTGTCAGATTCATTTCATAGTCCTTCTAAAATTACTTTGAAAGTCGATAACCGACAGTTATATGATTTTCAAATTCGAAATCCTAAATACGATTCCTTTATTAAACTATTGCTGAGGATGTATGGGGGAGAACTTTTCAGTACTTTCATAACCATTTCTGAAGTAAACATCGCCAAAGCTTATTCAATACCTTTGAAGGAGGTTGAAACGATGCTGTCCAATTTAGAAAAATTTGATTTGGTGATTTACGATAGACAAAAAGATAAACCTCAAGTTACCTTCCTTACTGCTCGGCATGATTTAAAAACATTGCCACTACAAATACAAGAAATTGATTATCGCAAAGCAAAAGCGTTACAAAAAGCCCAAGCAGTGGCACATTATGTACAGCATGAAACTAGGTGTCGTACACAAATTCTATTAGAATATTTCGATGAAATTACTGACGAAACTTGTGGTATTTGTGATAATTGTTTGAAGAAAAAGAAGCGTAATAAACAAGAGGTAGAAGATGAAGATTTTGCCAACAATACACGGCAGAAAATAAAACTGCTTTTGGCTAATGGGGCAATGAGTTTACAGTTAATCACTCAGATTATGCAACCACCCAATATGCAAATATTCAAAGACATCATTCGTGAAATGATTGCTGATGGGGAAATAGCTTATGATAGCGAAGGTAATTTGAAAATTTAATATCACTGGAAAACTACCTTCCAGTGACATTCTTATATTTTATTGATAAATTCCAGCCGCTACATTTTCAGTAATCGATTTTGGTGCAAGCCAAGCCAAGAAAGCTCCAAGCTTATTGACCAAGCCCGGAATCACCTCTGTTTTTCCAGCAAACATGGCTGATACCGAAATTTTTGCTACCAATTCTGGAGTCATCGCTACCTTCTCTGCTGCCTTACGAGCCTTAGCTGGAACAGCAGCTCTATCATTAAATCCAGTATCTGTTGCACCTGGGCTAATACAAGTTACAGATACAGAAGTGCCTTTTAATTCGCCTTTTAATGCTCTTGTAAAGTTTAATACAAATATTTTAGTGGCTGCATAAACTGCCATTTTTGGTAAAGCTTGGTATGCAGTAGAACTAGCAATATTCATGATATATGCTTTGGACTGGCGTTTCAACATCGGCAAAAACACATGACACATTTCAGTAAGCGTAGCCATGTTTAGGTTCATCATATCCCTATTTTGTTCAATAGAATAAGTATCAAAATTACCTACAGAGCCATATCCTGCATTATTCACCAAGATAGCTACTTCATATTGTTTTTGCTCAACCCATTGATATACTTTTCTAGCAACATCAACCGCTGCTAAATCTACGGCTAAATAATCTACTGTTACGCCGTATTTTTCATGAATTTCAATGGCTACTTCACGAAGCAAACCTTCTGACCTTGCCACTAATAATAGATTATATTTTTGTTTAGCCAATTCTACGGCTATTTCTTTCCCGATTCCCTTGCTGGCTCCTGTAATTAGTGCGTACATGTTTGTTGTTTTGTTAGAATGCCTCAAAATTAACAAAGCCCTACCAAATGGCAGGGCTTTGTATCAAACAAATTTTAAATTATTATTTTTTTGGAGTCTTAGCTGGCGTTGCCGCTGTTCCTGTAGCAGGTGCTAAAAACTCTTTCAATTTATCTGGGTCTTCAGGCTTGATAGCAACAGCTTTATCTACATACTCTTGAATCTTAGCTGTATCTTTCGTTACGTTTGCATGATATCCTACTAAATATCTATATGCTTCGTACAATTGTTCTTTATTAGCTTTTGCTAAATCAACCACTGACAAGAACTTTTCGTAGTGTGGTACTGCCAACCATTTTGTTCCAGTATAATCCACATAGTTGTTAGTTCTAGCACGGAACAAATAGAATGGAGCAAATTTATCATTGATTGCAATTGCATTAGCAAACATTGAATCTGCTTTCATACCAGTGTTGTATCTGCCTAATGAATCTTCACGTGGGGTATAAGCTGTTGTAAAATAAAGAGCCATAGCAGCATTGTAGTAATCAGCACTTGCCATTGGAGCTTTCTTCTTCAATTTCCAGTCAATTGCCTTTAAAGCAAAATCTGCTGCTTTGGGATACTTTTTCTGACCATATACAATCGTATAGATTGTAGCGAAATGGTTGTTAATCGTATCTTCTGGTGCAGCTTTCAAATAATATTCAACTGCTAAAGAATCTTGTTTTAAACCTTGGTATCCTTTTCCAAAATAAACGTTATCCAAATAATACGGTTTTACACCCGCTTTCACCATTTGCTCTAGGTTTTCAATACCTACTTGTGGGTTTCCTAATTCAATATTAGAATAACCTTTCATTCTAAAGATATCATTATCTTTTGCTCCACCAGCTTCAGCTTGTGTTGTAAACTGCATTGCACCTTCATAATCTTTTGCTAAGAATAATAATTTAGCAGTACTTAATAAGATTGCAGGAGTAGCCTCTGCTCTTTCAACATATTTTCTAAAGAATTTAGATGCTTCTTTATAACGGTTGAAGATGATATAATATTCACCCATTCTCTTATAATACGGAGCATAAGATGAATCTGTCTCATAAGCAGTTTGGTAGTTATTGATTGTATATTGATAGTTTTTACCTCTTAAATATACAACACCTAATCTAACATAAGCTTTTGCAGTTTTGTTGATTAAGATAGATTGCTCATAAGCTGATGCCGCTGGGCCACCATCATTTTTCAATAAAAACGCATCTCCTTTTACAATTTGCATATCAGCAGTCAAAGGCTTTTTAGTCTTTTCTGTGATCAAATCAATCAAACGAACAGCTTCCGCAGGATCATTTGTATGTTCAAACAATGTATAAGCTTCTGCAATACGGAAAATCACTTCAGCATTTTTCATCTTTGTATCAGCCAAAATTTTATCAAAAGCAGCTTTTGCACCTGCTCCGTCTTTATTTGCCAACAACAAAGTTGCTAAACCAACTGAGTTCAACGGTTGTTTAGGGTCTGTAGCAAGTCCTTTTTCAAATGTTGCTTTTGCTTCACTTAATTCTCCTGAACGTAACTGAGCATACCCTAAATAATATAAATTTTCACCAGTAGAGCTAGCCGATACTAGTGATGTAAATGTTGCTTTAGCTTTAATTGGCTGGTCTCCGTCCAACTGCGTCAAGCCTTGCTGAACAGTCTGCCCATTTACCGCAACGGCAAATAACAAACTTGCAGCCACCAACAGAGATTTAATCTTTACTTCCATTTTTTTTTAAAGTTTTAGTTGTAAGTAATTAAAAG
>NZ_JBWKYN010000255.1:0-5861 GCF_059423785.1 Arcicella sp. GW458-12-2-14-TSB2
AGAGATAAGATATTGATTATTAGTTATTTATATACTTGTGGGTAATCAATAGGACTTAAGTCACCCGCTAATAGAAAGGATTACGCCCTTGTTAGTATTTTAAGGGGTTGCTTAGACCAACAAGCTATGCGAAAGCTACTTATGAACTTCATAGTTTTATTGTATTTTTCTTTGAAGCGTTGCTTAGGTTCGATTTGAAAATACTAACAAAGATTGAAATTCTTTCTCCATCAACGTTCGCCCAGAGGGCTTATGCGAATAGGCGTCACTCGTAAAATACGAGCGACTGCGTGAGCCTCAATCCGTTAAACAATCACTCAATCACTAACTCACAATTCACTAACTATCCAACTCCTTATTAGTCGCAATCATAAAGACATTCTTCAATACATTCATCAACTCTTCTATTTTCATTGGCTTGGCTACGTAATCGTCCATGCCTTTTTGCAGACAAATATCTCTGTCTTCGCTCATGGCATTGGCCGTCATGGCAACGATGGTAGGATGGGGGCCTGGCTGACTTTTAATAATACTGGTGGCCTCAAAGCCATCCATTTCTGGCATTTGCACATCCATTAATATTACGTCATAAGATTTTTCTTTTATCTTTTCCAACACCAACAAACCGTTCTCAACAATATCACAGGCATAGCCCAGTTTGTTTAAGACTCTGGCTATTAGTTTCTGGTTAACGGCATTATCCTCAGCAACGAGGATTGTCAAAGGATACGATTCGGCAAAATCGGTGTTTAGGTTACCGATTGGTTTTTCTGTTTGAGGCATTTTGCTATGTCCATTTAATGAAAACTGAATACCATTACACAAATGTTGTAGTTTTACGGGCTTTACAAGGATAGAAGTAAAGAGGTTGGGATATTTCTTCTTGCTTTCGTCACCAATAGAACTAAGCATCACAATCGGAATATTAGCGTCAATCGCCTTGATAGCTTTGGCCAAAGCAATGCCATCCATCTCAGGCATTTCCATGTCAGTAATCACTAGCTGAATACGCTTGTTGGTACTAAATATCTCCAGTCCTTCTTTTCCCGACGATGCTGACACTGGTATCAAGTTCCAGTTTTGTAGTTGTTTCTTCAAAATCGTCAGGTTCGTCTGGTTATCATCTATCACCAATACTACTGTTCCACTCATTGGATTGAGGTCGCATTGATTAGTAATCATTGGAATAGTATTGCTCACCTGTGTGACGATACTAAAACTAAATACAGACCCTTTGCCATATTCACTTTTTACAGAAACTTCACCACCCATTAATTCTACTAAGCGAGTACAAATTGCTAGCCCCAAGCCCGTACCACCATATTTACGGGTAGTAGAAGAATCTACCTGCGAAAATGCCTTGAATAGCTTACCAATTTTTTCTTTCGGAATTCCTATTCCAGTGTCTTTTACACTAAAGCCAATGGTAACATCTTCTTTGTTCGTAGGTTTTTCGAGAAGGTGCACCTTCACAAATATTTCACCTTTGGTCGTAAACTTAACAGCGTTATTAATCAGGTTTATCAAGATTTGCTTTAACCTCAGCGAATCGCCAATGATATGTAATGGTACATCCTGATTGATTTCATAAATAAGGTCAATGCCCATTTGTGCCGTTCGGTGCGCGAATATATCCATCACATCCTCTATTGTACTGCGGAGGTCGAAGCTTTCCTTCTCTATGTCCATCTTACCAGACTCTATCTTAGAAAAATCTAAAATATCGTTGATAACACTTAACAGGCTTTCGCCACAGGTGATGATAGTATCGGTATATTCCTGTTGCTCGTTGTCTAGTTTGGTTTGGGTGAGTAATGACGCCATCCCAATTACGCCATTCAGCGGCGTTCTGATTTCGTGGCTCATCGTAGCCAAAAATACACTTTTGGCTTGGTTAGCTTTTTCGGCTTCTTCTCTGGCTTGTTGTTCTTGCTCTTTTTGTGCTGTAAGTTCTGTGTTGAGTTCAAGCAAATTTTCAGCTTGAAGGGCTAACTCTTCCGACTTAACAAATAGCTCATCGTTCAATTCACTAAGCTGTATAGTCCGTTCTTTTACAAGTTTTTCCAGTTCTAATTTTTGTTTATTAGACTTGTTGAGGCGGTGAGTATAAAACTTGTGTACACCCAACAAAATAAGAATAATGGCAACAACCCTCAGCCAAAGATTATCCCAGAATGGTGGGCTAATGATAATATCAATTGATTTGGCATGATGATTCCAGACCCCATTGTTGTTAGACCCAATTACTTTAAAAGTATAATGACCAGGCGATAAGTTGTTATAAACAGCTCTGCGTTCAGTACTTGGCGGAGACCATTGTTCGTCTAGTCCCTCTAGGATATACGAGTACTGATTTCTATCAGGATATACATAATTGAGGGCTGCAAAATTAAAACTAATAGACGATTGTTTATAGTTCAATTTTATTTCGTCTGTATAGCCAATATCCTTCGTTAAGCCAATAGACGAAGTATCAGAAGTAAGCATTGGATGGTTTGACAACAAGAAGCTAGTGATGAATACAGGCGGAACATATTTGTTTACTTTTATCTCAGCAGGATAAAATATATTCATGCCTTTAATACCTCCAAAAATCATTTGTCCTTCTTTAGTTTGTAGGTAGGCATTGGCTTCAAATTCCATGTTTTGTAGCCCATCGCGCGTATTGAATGATCTACTTGATAAAGATTTAGGATTAAGTTCAATCAAACCGTTAGATGTAGAAACCCATAAATTATTAAGGTTGTCTTCCAAGATTCCCTTCACAAAATTGTTGTCTATATCCGTTCTAGTATTGATAAAGTTGAACTTATTTTTCGCCTTATCGAACTTGTATAGCCCTTTCATCCCGACCCACACTGTACCTTTTTTATCAACAAAAATTACCCTAGCATCAGTCTTTGTATTGGGTTCATTGAAATAATGTGAGAATACCCCACTCGCTAGGTTATAGCGATTTAGTCCACCGTCGTCTGTCCCAAACCATATATTACCGTCGTGGTCTTCACCAATTGAAACGACATTACTGCCCGAAAACGAAGAAGTATTGTTTTTCCCAGCGATTATTCGCTTGAAAGTACGTGTTTTAGCATCCCATAAATTAATCCCTCCATAATAAGTAGCTATCCAAAAATTCCCTTTGCTGTCGAGGTGCATATCTTGCAGGAAATTTGAACTGAGCGAACCTTGCACTTTAGGGTCATTTTTGAAATGTGTAAAAATGCCCTTAGCTTTATTAAGCACACTTATGCCACTACCCCATGTACCTACCCATAAATTCCCCTGAGCATCTTCTGCGATGGTCTGTACCGCATTGGATGACAAGCTTTTAGGGTTGTTTTTATCATATACATAATGTTTGAATTTCTCTGTTTTTGGATTAAATAAGTTCAGTCCACCGCCATCCGTACCTACCCAAATATCATTATCTTTATCCTGATAAAAAGCCTTTACATCGTTATAACTTAAAGAAGTTGCTTCGTTGGTTTTTCTAAATAGTTTAAATTTATCAACACCCATCGCATATAAATCTACCCCTCCGCGGTGCATACCAATCCATAAATTCCCTTGTTTATCTTCAAACAGTGCTGATACCGTACTGTTTGAAAGGCTCAATGGAAACTCAGGTTTTGGGTAATAATTATAAAACTTTTGGGTCGATGGTTTATACAAAATCAATCCATTGTTGATAGTCCCTATCCAAATATTTCCTTTGTTATCAGCTAACAAGCTCAATACCATATAATTATTAGGAATATATGGAAGGTCGGGTAGGTGATTGTAGCCTTGTAAATTGTTTTTAGCAGGGTTATAACTTATCATCCCCGCATTATCAGTTCCCAACAAAATATTGCCACTATTATCTTCTTCTATGGCATTAATCGCATTGTTTTTAGTAGCAAGTAGTACATTGAACTTGTGCGATTTTGTGTCAAATTCCACTAGTCCACGTTGTGTACCCAACCACAATCGACCATTTTTATCTTTTAAAATACAGTTAATCTTATTCAGCTCAACATCACTGCTGGGTTGTTTGAAATGTTGTACCTCTTGGGTTTTAATATTAAATAATTCTAAGCCGTTATCGATTGTACTAATCCATAGGTTTTTTCCTGTAGCATCCTCAGTGATACCCGTGATAACATTAGAAGACAAAGATTTATGATTGTTGTCAGCGTGTTTGAAATGAGTAAATTTATTGGTTACAGGGTCAAAACGATTGAGTCCTCCCGATGTCCCTATCCATACTTTATGATCTGAACTCTCATAGATACATCTGATATAATTGTCGCTGATAGAGGTTGGATTGTTTTCATCATTTTTAAAGACAGTAATTTTTACACCGTCGTATTTATTTAAGCCGTCACGTGTACCAAACCACAAGAACCCTCTACTTCCTTGAAAAATACAATTTACAGAGGTGTTGCTCAACCCTTGATCATTGCTGAGATGCCTAAAACGTGAACTAGATATTTGTGCAAACCCTTTAACCCCCAAAAAGGAAAACAAGCTGACTAGCAACAGGTTTTTAAAAAATCGGCTTGTATTATACGTATTGGAAAACGTGAGAAGACACATCATTTTCATCAATTAAAGTAGTAAAGGTTTTAGAAAGTCTGGTAATAATAATGGTACAATATTATACTTACGATTATTATTGTAATAAGGATTTGGGTCAAATATAATAAAAAATGTCATACAGTATTAGTAGCCTGACGTATAATAGGTAGATGAGTATTTTTAAAAACTATAACGAGAGATTTATTAATAAAATAACTGATTGTATTATAAATAGCGCTATACGTAGGTTGAAAGAAGAATTATTTGTTTGAAATACTGCATCGAAAAGTGTATTTATTCAATAATGAATTATTGATGACTAAATATTGTTGTTCAAAGGTTTTTTTCGTAATTTACTTGTAAATATAATTTTTATAAAGCCACCTATTAAGAATAGATTCTACCCATGGGCAATATAAATCTTGTATTTTATAACATTCTCTTTACAAATTCTTATCACAAAAGAGGCATCGTCAGGTTAAATTGGACAAACAATTCAAGGCATTAAATCATGTTAAAGTTTAATTTTTTAAACTTTATAAAATGCTAATTATCAGCAACGAATTAACAATAATATTACTGGAAATATTCAGCAAAGTAATACGTACAATCCTTTGGTTGAGTACGCCCTATTTATAGTAATTATCCTATTTTATATTGAAGATTATCTAAATTATAGTTTTACGAAAACACTTAAAACACATATATCATGAGAAAAATTGCTTTATTTTTAATCGTTCTACTAACTATTGTAAGTTGTAAAAAAGACGAACCAGTATCACCCGACTTTTCGGATATTTTTGTAGGAAAATGGACAGCAACGACCTTAAAGGGGGATGGCAGTACCATAAACTTAGTTGGTGTAAAAGACCCAGCGCTTTATATAATTATAACTAAGGTGGCTGATAATAAGTTAAGTGCCGTGCTTAATAGCTATTCTAGTGGACAAACTACAAAGTCTGGTGCCTTGACATTAGATATTGCTAAGAATGGTGATACATATACTTTAACTAATACCACCCAATCATCAAGCAATAGTAGTACTTATTTTAGGTATTTTACACTAACTGGCGAGTTGATGGTAGGCGGTCTTGGTTCGAACGGAAGTCCTATTGAGGCTACCTTCAAAAAATAAAAGCTGTTGTACTAACTACGGAATGTCAGTCGCTTGGATGATGAGCTAGTGATACTATTTTTTCTATTAGTTGGTGACTTAAGTCCTACTGATTACCCACATCTTTTAAAAAAGTTAAAATGAGGATGTGGTTATTGATAAAATTAGCTTAAATGTACATAAATAG
>NZ_JBWKYN010000256.1:0-5820 GCF_059423785.1 Arcicella sp. GW458-12-2-14-TSB2
CGCCCGCTAAGAGAAAAATATATAACCTATTTTTTTCCACGGAAAGAAGATTCTTTGGCGAGAATGCCTAAAAAATTTGCTTTTTCAAGCTTTCACGATTTACTTTGCATCATCAAGTCAATTTTCCTCTGAGGTTTCGACCTCCACAGGTAATTGATTTATAAAGAAGAAGGGAGAGAATAGGCTCTATGAACTTCTGGCAACCTACCGCTCGTAAAGGCAAGGTGCTAATTCCTACCTGAAAATTGTATAGTCATTTGGCTAGTTTTTAGGAAATATAAACCAATTACGAAGTACTCTCCCAGTCATTTTTTCATGCTGTAAAGTATTCGTCAGGTTTACGATTTATTTTCGTTTATCGTCATGATTTTATCGTGACCAAATTTGTCAGCTATTATGTCAAAATTTATTAAAATCACAACGGGCAATTACCTCATTGTTCATGGCTTCGACGCCAACAATAAGGAAATTATCGAAGAAGTAACCGTGGCTCAGAAAATGGTGAAGGTGGTAGCTATCAACCGCATACAGTCTATCTCTGAAAAATATATTTTGGTGACGGGTTCGCATGGACGATTGATGTACTGGGAATATGAAGAAAGTTTCGAGGATTTACAAAAGCAATTATCTTATCATTCGCTTTTGATTGCGTAAATAAAGGTTTCACTCAAATGAGTATTGGTGCTCAAGTCTTTTATACATTGAATAATCTTTTTAAATATAATCAAGCCTTTGAACTAGAGGCAGGAGGTATTTTACCAGAAGTAACATTAGCCTATCAATCATTAGGGAATATAAACGCTGATTGCTCTAATGTAATTTGGGTTTGTCATGCTTTTACGGGTAGTCATGATGTAGAAGATTGGTGGCAAGGGTTAGTAGGCAGAGGTAAGCTATTCGACCCTGACAAACATTTTATCATTTGTGTGAATGTATTAGGGTCACATTATGGTAGTACGGGTCCTCTTTCTATCAATCCAACTACTGGCGAGCCCTATTTTCATACTTTCCCTTTTATTACTATCCGCGATATTGTCAATTCTTTTGATTTACTCCGCGAACATCTCGGAATCACTCGAATCAAAACGTGTATTGGCGGTTCTTTAGGTGGTCAACAATGTGTAGAATGGGCTATTTCTCAGCCTAACTTGATTGAAAACCTGATTTTGATTGCTACTAATGCACAACATTCACCTTGGGGGATTGCATTTAATGAATCTCAAAGAATGTCAATTGAAGTAGACCCAACTTGGAAAGAAAGTCACCCACAAGCAGGTATCGAGGGCATGAAAGCTGCCAGAGCTACCGCCTTGATTTCGTATAGAAATTATGAAACCTATGGTGTAACACAAGCCCGTAAAGATGAGTCTTTGGGCAAAGTGCATCGTGCTATGAGCTACCAACGCTATCAAGGAGAAAAGTTAGCCCAGCGTTTTAATGCTTTTTCATATTATGTACTCTCGCAGGTGATGGATTCGCAGGATGTGGGGCGTGGCAGAGGGGGAGCTATTCAGGCATTATCACAGATTAAGGCTAAAACATTGGTAATGGGCATCAAATCAGATGCGCTGTTCCCGATTAATGAACAAGCCTTTTTGGCAAAACATATCCCTGGTGCTACTTTCCAAGCCTTAGATTCTCTATACGGTCACGATGGTTTTCTGATAGAAAGTCAATTAATTACTAAGGCTATTAAACTATGGCAGAAGTTTGTGAAACTAGATGTTAACCCGATGTATGATTTCTTTAAGAAATTGGAAAGGAAGAATTTGATAGAACAATAGAGTTGTGAATGATGAGTTGTGAGTTAGTGAGTACATTATTATTAGTCTTACATCTAGTGTCTAATGTCCACTGTTGTACTCACAATTTATCACTCACTAACTCACAACTAGGGTTTCTTATGGTTAATCAGCCTTTTTCTATGCCAGTCTTTGGGATTATTCTCAAGCATTTTATTTATCAATATATAGACTACCATACTACTAACAGTCCCTACGACAGAGCCCGCCAAAACATCTTCAGGGAAATGTTGGAAAAGATAACATCTTGAATAACCTGCCAAACAAGCTAATAATAAAAAGAACACAGACCATTTTTTGTTGATAAGAAAGATAGTAAGCAACGTAAAAACGGCAAAAGCAGTAGTGGTATGCCCAGAAGGAAAACTGAGGTGAATATTAATTTTTACGCCATCAACAAAATACCATTTTATATGCTTATCTGCAAAAAAAGCCATGGGACGGAGGTTATCAAAACTAAGTTTTAATAAAAATGAAACTAGAGAGCTTAAACCCAAAGAAGCCGTAAGTATCAGAGCTTTATCATAACTAATAAATAAATAACTTAGGATTATAGCCACAAAAAACCATCCTTCACCCAATTGTGTAGCCATTACAAAAAAGGAGTCAGCCCACAATGCATTATATTGGTTAATCAATACCATTTGGTCAAATTTATTGGTACTAAGCACCCATACAAGCCCTATAAGCCATACAACGATATATAAGCCAAAATATAAAGGATTGTTTTTTATAATCTGTTTCATAGAACAAAGGTCGTTATCCAAAAGATATTTGGCAATAAGTACTGGTAATATTTTGTTCAATACTTGTCATTGTAAAAAATAGTCCCTAATTTTGCAGTCTTTTCGATGAAACCAAGTGAATAAGAGCATATTAAATACATTTAAGATTGACATCTTCCGCCTTGAAAACAAGCATTATGTGCATGAATTTGAGGGAGGTGATGACTTTTTTGTGGCATTAGAGCAAGATTTAATCGAAAAAGGGAATTTCAAAGCAACCGTTACTTTAGATAAATCGGAAGTAATGATTCAATTATTGTATCATATTGTAGGTTCAGTAGAACTCACTTGTGACCGTAGTTTGGATACTTTCGACTTCCCTGTGGATATTACCCAGAAAATGATTTTAAAGTTTTCTGATCATACCGAAGAGATTACAGATGAGTTGATGTTGATTGATAGAAATACACAGTATATCAACGTAGCTCAAGATATTTATGAATTCATTGGTTTACAGATTCCAATGAAAAAGCTTCATCCCCGTTTTCAAGTTGAAGAGCAAACATTTTTATCAAGTTTGGAGGATGATGATTTAGACGAAGACTTTGAAGATTTAGTGTGGGAAGATGATGACGAGGGAGAAATTGTTTATTCTACTTCAACAGAAGATTCAGATGATGATGACGACGATGAAGAAAAAACAAACGATGATGAACCCGAAATAGACCCACGCTGGGCTATTTTAAAGAAATTGAATAATAATTAATAATTTGGCCACCATACTGGCAAATTACGTTTTTAGATAAATAAAGAATAACAAAATTAAAGAAATAAGCAAATGGCACATCCTAAACGCAGACACTCGACAACTCGTAGAGATAAAAGACGTTCACACGATTTTGGAACTCCAAAAACAATCACTACAGATCCAACAACTGGAGAAATTCACTTACGTCACCGTGCTCACGTATTTGAAGGAAACTTATTTTACAAAGGTAAAATGATTGTAGAAGGTTATGCTGTTCAAGCATAATTAATTGATTTTGGGAATTGTCTATCTCTTAATGTGCTGAATATCAACATTCAAACGAAGAATTGACAAAAAACTATCAGTTTTCAAAACTATTTTCAAACAAAAACGCTGTTTCACACTTCATAAAATGTTATTTTTGTCATTCCGTTAGTGAATAACCAAATAATAATTGAATGAAGATAGGGATTGATGCAATGGGTGGAGATTTCGCCCCAAAAGCTATCGTTGAAGGAATAGTATTGGCAGCTCAAGAATTACCTGCTGGTGTAACCATCGTTTTGATTGGTCAGACGGCAGCAATTCAGCAGATAATTGATAACCAAAATTTTACGGGTTCTAACATTGAAATTGTGGAAGCAAATGAAACAATAGAAATGGGTGAACATCCTGTAAGAGCATTACAGTCTAAACCCAATTCCAGTATCGGAGTTGGGTTTAAACTTTTAAAGACAGGAGCAATTGATGTCTTTGCTTCTGCGGGCAACACAGGCGCAATGATGGTAGGTTCGTTGTTTTCTATCAAAACGATAGAAGGCATTCAACGCCCTCCCATTGCTGGTTTTGCACCACAGATAGACGGCAATTTGGCCGTAATTCTTGATATTGGTGCCAATGCTGATGTTAAACCTGAGATGTTAGCTCAGTTTGGTCTTTTAGGTTCTATTTATGCTAAAGCAACGATGGGGATTGAATCGCCCAGAGTAGCTTTGATGAACATTGGTGAAGAACCCGAAAAAGGTTCGGTTATCGTTCAGCAAGCCTATAAGTTACTCCAAGAAGAAAGAAAAATAAACTTCATTGGTAACATTGAAGGCAAAGACTTTTTCAAGGCAAAAGCCGATGTTATTGTAACAGATGGTTTTACAGGTAATATTCTCTTGAAAATGGGAGAATCTCTATACGGAATTTTGTCTGAAAGAGGAATTAAAGACGACTTCATAGACCAAACAAATTATGAAGCCGTTGGGGGTAGTCCGATTATTGGCGTCAACGGAAACGTTGTTATAGCACATGGTTCTTCGTCGGCACTTGCCACCAAAAATATGGTTCATCTTTGTCATCGCATTGTTGAATCTAAGCTAACTGAAAAAATAAAAAAAGCGTTTGCTTAAAGTAATAAGAATGAGCGAATAAAGATGTTGGATAATCTACGTTGATTTTCAAATATTATTCGAGCATTTCCCATATAACCATGACCAAAATCACTGCAGCAATTACCGGAGTACAAGGTTATGTACCCGAAGATATATTGACCAACGCTGACCTTGCAAAATTTGTTGATACCACTGATGAATGGATAGTAAGCCGAACGGGCATTAAAACACGTCATATTCTACGTGGAGAAGGAAAAGGTACATCTGTAATGGCAATAGAGGCAGTTAAGGGTTTATTAGCCAAAACAAACACTAAGCCAGAGGAAATTGATTTATTAATTTGTGCTACTATCTCTCCTGATCATTTTTTCCCAGCTACTGCCAATATTATTTGTGAGGCAGTAGGCATCCCTCATGTTGGGTCTTATGACCTAGCGGCTGCTTGTTCTGGCTTTTTAAATGCCCTTGTTACGGGTGCTATGTTTATTGAAGCTGGTAGATACAAGAAAGTAGTAGTAGTGGGTGCAGACAAGATGTCTTCAATTGTTGATTATACTGACAGAACTACTTGTGTACTATTTGGCGATGGTTCGGGTGCTGTTTTATTAGAAGCTAATACTGAGGGCTTGGGTATTCAAGATTTCATATTGAAGTCTGATGGTTCGGGTGCTAATCACTTAATCCAAAAAGCTGGAGGAAGTGCTTACCCTCCTACTCACGAAACAATTGACCAACGTCAGCATTATATTCATCAAGAAGGACCAGCTGTATTTAAATTTGCCGTAACCAGAATGGCCGATGTTTCAGCTGAAATTATGGAACGTAATCAGCTTACTGGGGAAGATGTAGCTTTCTTAGTACCTCACCAAGCGAACAAAAGAATTATTGATGCTACGGCAAACCGTATGGGAATAGGTCCTGACAAAGTGATGTTGACTATCCAAAAATATGGTAATACCACAGCCGCTACTATTCCTTTGTGTTTGTGGGATTATGAATCGCAATTAAAAAAAGGAGATAATTTAATTCTAGCAGCATTTGGCGGAGGATTTACTTGGGGAAGTATCTATCTGAAATGGGCATATTAAGCCTAAATTGACAACAATATCCCTCGCAAAATTTCTAGTATTTATTTATTTCACTATTTATCAATAAAAGATTAATTT
>NZ_JBWKYN010000257.1:0-5681 GCF_059423785.1 Arcicella sp. GW458-12-2-14-TSB2
TTTGTCGTAATTCACAAAATAAACAAGGAGGTTTTTATTGGGCAAGCCATCCACAAAATTCGGGATGACTCATGTTTATTTAGCAATTAATTTAATTATTCAACGTTTCTTTACAAACACTAAAACCTAATAATATGCAAACAATTAAACTAACTTTCATAAGCATTTTTGCTTTAATGGTAGGAGTATCATGTACTTCTCAGAAAACAATCATTTCACAAAACCAGCATGAGACACAAAAGGCCGTTGAAGTGGCAAAAGTAGAACAAATGCCAAGTTCAACGTTGATGATTGAAGCAGCCCATGAAAAGCCAAGCCCTGTGTTATATGCATCAGCATCAGAGGTTATTCACATTGATGAAGCAAACAATGAAACAGCCGTTGAATTAAAAAAAGAAAAAATCAACGCAATGTTAGACAAAGTAGTTTTACAAAAAAATGAAAGTAAGACTATCGCTACTACTCGCAAGGCTAATTTCGTAGAGAAGCTTATTATTAAAAAAATAGAGAAGAAAATGAAAAAAAGTGGAGTACAATCTGCTGATTTTCATAACTGGAATCCAAACTTAAAAATCGGTGTCATTCTTTTAGGCGTTGGTATCGTATTAGCCATCTTTGGGCTAGGCGTCGTAGGTGGTATATCAGCCTTCATTGGGTTGTTATTTGTCATCTTAGGCTTACTTCAAGAGGTATAAGTGGTTCAAATCTGCCATTCTTCATAATTTCTTTGTCGAATAAAATATTTTTTTACAATTTCGGTTTTTATTGAAACCAATTATTCACGACGCTTATGTCTTTTTTCGACAAGTTGAAAAATGTTTTCCGTGGCAATAATCCTACCATTGAAAATACAAATATAGAAATACCCATCACAGAAGAGGTATTATCAAACGATGATACGTTGGTGCAAATAAATAATATTGCACCAACGTTTTCTAGTCCTGTCAATGACCAACCCGACTGGCTTATCAATGAAGATATTCTAAGAGATGAAGGCGTTATCTTTGGGTTGTCGGGTTCCAACCCAGACGAAAAAATCTCCATCATCCGTCACTACTTTTCTCAACAAACAGCCGAAACGGAAAAAGTAATGGCCCAACACCAAGAAGAAATTGGTGAGTTGAATTATTGGATTAATGAAAAGGAAAGTTTAGTTAAAGATATTGAACAGCAAATTCAGTCTCTCAAAAACCAAGAATTTACCGAACAACATCATCTATTAAGAACAGTAGTTGGATTAGCACTAGCTATAGGTATTGCGGTAGGTAATTATTTCTTAATTAAAGAATCGTTGCAAGGACAATTCCAAGAAACTACCTTTATTGCTTTAGGAGTATTTGGAGCAGGAATGTTTAACCTTTTCGGGCGTATTTCATTCCTCCACGACGAAAGTAAAGTAAGCACTTGGAAAAGACTATTAGAAGAAATAGGCATGCCCTTGGCAGCATCTTTCTTTGTATTTGCCCAAATTTATGCTACAAAACCTCCCCTTCAAGCATGGGCTTTGTTCGCTTTCATATTCTTTTTATTCATGTTTTCGGGCAAATTGTTCTTAGGAAATTTAACCATTTTCAAGGATGATTTTACCATCTTCCAAAAGCGAAACCAACTTTACAAAGATAAAATCAAGAAAGTAGCCGAGTGGGAAACAGACATTGAGAAACATAAAGCCGAAATCGAAAAATATCGACAAAGGAAACAAGATATTTTGCCTGAACTGACTAAATTAAGCACTATCAATTTGAAATTAAATGCGCAAAGAGATATGCTGATTAAAGTATTTGAAAGTGAATATCATTTGGCTCAGAATTATAAAAATAGGTTGAACAACAATCAAGTGACAACAATTTTAGGAGAAGAAGAATAAAATGGAAAATACAGAACAAAATAACAATCGTATGCCCGTAAATACTACGCCTTCGCATACTGAAATGTACGATTTTCAACATGGCTATCATGGAGGACTAGAATCTGTTGATAGAAATACTTATGAAGGTTTTTTGTCTTCGCAAGTAAATTTCGAGTGGTTAAGCCGTCAGCTTAATGAAAAAAAACAAGAACTTTCTGATTTAGAAAAAGTTACTGAACACATTAAAGCTCGCTATAAAGAAGCTTATGATGCTCTTCAAGAAAGAATGTTAAAGGTAAATCTTGCAGGGAAAAATCGTGACCGTCTTGAAAATCAATTAGCTGAAAATCAAGAAACCTCCTCTACCCTTCTTGAGAAAAGAAAAATCAATTCGCATCAATACTCATTGTTTGCAGGTATTATTTACTTTCTGGCTGGAGTATCGTTTGTGGCAGGGGATTTAATTATTTCACACGAAATCGTGGCTTATGCCCTCAATATTCGTAATAATGTTGAAGCGTGGTCATTTGCTGTTGGGTTAGCCATGTTGTCTATCCTTTTGAAACCTGCTTATGAAAGATTGGTGGAGTCGCCTTATACGACTGCATCTTCTTTAAATTCTAAAAAGGTATACGTTTGGTTCAAAAGTATTACGGTCGTTTTTGCAGTGGTTACTTTGTTTATTTTGGGTTGGTTCAGGTATGAGGCCTATAAAACCGACAAAATGAAAGAAGGTGTTAACAAATCTATCAAACAGTTACAAAATCAAAGCTTTGATCCTCTTAATCCAACGGCTCCACTACCAATAGCGGTTACCCGACAAATTGATGAAAAATTAAGAATTTTTGACCAACTGAATGAAAAACTAGTAAACAGTCCTTGGGCTTTGGCTTCTTTTGTGCTTTCGGGTGTATTATTTGCTTTGGCTGGCGCAATTTGTTTAGGTATTGCATTCCCTGTTTTACAATGTTACTGGGCTAAATGGTTACAAATTGACCCTAAGTTAAAACGACTTAAGAAGGAGAAGAAACAATTGATTACTGCTTTAGAAGGCGTTGAAAAAGAGTTGGCAGACAATATCACTCAAAAAAATATTTTTGAAAACGACTTGCAATTGCTCCCTTCTTTTGAATCGTTAGAGTTACAAAAGAAAAGTCTTTTAGAAGAAATTAAGGATATTGAAAGAGAAACTCGTTTAGCAGAAACAGATTCAAGGATTGGTGCATATAACGATGGTTTTGGAAAAGGTTCGATGGTAAGGGAAGTAATCAATGCAGATGAAGTAAATCAATTTGTAAGAGATAATTATTTCGATACGGCTACTTTGGCTAGTAAAGCAAAGGCTTCATCGGGTGATAAAGCAATGTTCTCTAAACGTCCAAACCTTCGTCCTCACCAGCAATTACGTAAATTAATTTCTGAAGACTTTCAGGAGGAATAGTTTTTTGATTTGAAAATTTGAAAATTAAAGGATTGGGAAATTTGAAGGTTTGAAAATGTAAAGGCTTATTAAATTGATGATTTAAAAAAAAGTTTAGGAACCAAGTCATGATTTACCAATTCACAACTCACTAACTCACAATTTAATCAATCACAATTCACTAATCACTCAATAAATACATGACTATAAAGACAGCAAATACTGAAGCAGAGGTTCGAAAATGTTGGTATGTAATTAGTTTACTTCGTCCACATCTCACCGAAGACGTATTTGTAGAAACAGTACTCGAAATGCTGAGTGAGGGCTATCAATTAGCTTATATCGAAAAAGATGATGAAGTAGTTTCTGCCATTGGTTTTAGGTATTTACAAATGCTTTATAATGGCAAACAAATCTATATCGACGACCTCACTACTTCAGACAAAGTTCGTGGCGAAGGTTATGGAACGGCTTTATTAGATTACGTAATCGCCCTTGCCAAAGACAGAAATTATGATTGCGTCACGTTAGATTCTGGTCCTACACGCCATACTGCACATCGTTTGTACTTGAACAAAGGTTTTCAGATTAGTAGTTATCATTTTATGAAGAAACTATAAAAGTAATAAAACATATATAATATTTGCACATTTCAATAGATGAAAAAACTAAGCCTAATTACACTCGTAACAATTTGTTTTAATACATTAAACCTCTTCGCACAAAAAAGTGAAATCAAACAACCTTCTTCATTTTTCCCAAAAGAAAAAGCACAAGTATTAGTCGTCGGTACTTTCCATTTTGATTATCCCAATTTAGACGTCAATAAAATAAATGATGGCGATAAAATTGACGTATTAAAGGAACCCAAGAAATCTGAAATTACAGAACTGGTCAATTATATTAAAAAATTTAAGCCCACAAAGATTGCTATTGAAGCCACTCCAAAATGGAATGCTTCAGAAAAACTCAGACAATACAAGGCTGGTAATTCAGGAAATGAAAGAGACGAACGCTATCAAATAGCGTTGAGGCTAGCTAGTGAAATGAAAATGGATACTATTTATGGTATTGATGCTGGTTCTTTTGATGAAGATTTAGTAAAATTAGATTCAGTATATTTTCAAAAGTTATTCAAGGATTTTGATTTCCAAAATGACGATAAGTTCAATGCAATGTATATGAAATGGTTTGATTATGAAGAAAAATTGCCAGTCACGACAAACTTATTGAAATATATCAAACGCATTAATACTAGCGAATCTCATAAATTAGGTTATGGAGCATATCTGGTAGGAGATTTTAAATTAGATAATCAAAGAGGTGCCGATATCTTATCTATCTGGTGGTACAATAGAAACTTGAGAATATTCAGAAAACTACAAGAGATAACCGAAAGTAGTAAAGATAGAATATTAGTAATCTTTGGAAATGGACATGCTGCTGTATTAAGGCAATTACTAGAATCTTCGCCAGAATACAAGTTTATTGAATTTGATAGTTTGAAGTAAAGCCGTTTGTATATAAAGATAATTAAGCCCTAATTTATGAAAAACAACTATGAAAAGAAGGAGAAGTTTTCTATCTATATTAATCTTCCATTCATCTGTATTTCATTAATTATTATTGCTTTCATTGCTTTTTTGACGATAGTTATTCAAAAAGTTTTCAATACCCAACAACAGCTTTTTCATTTATATATACTCCCATTATTTTTCGGACTTATTTTTGAATATTATCGTATTATTCAAAAATGGAATGTTGTTTTAGGAACAGCATTAGCTTCTTTTATGCTAAGCTTTACAGCATTCTTTCCCTTCAAAAATCAAAGTCAATATTTAATAGAGTCACATATTGAAGTTTGGCCATTCTATTTCTTGGGTAGTTTCTTGTTGATAGCAGTTTGCATAGGCGAAGTTAAAAAACCATTAACAGAAGGTATTACTTTAATACAATCATTGGCTATTATTTACTGGATTTTTGACTTTGGCTTAGTCCAAAATAATAGTATATTCTCAAAAATACTTATTGGTTTAGGTCTAATATTCTGCTTACTTTCTTTTTTGAATGCTTTCACTTATTTAATCTTATCAGATTTTAATAGGCTACTATTAAGTGCTTGGAGCTCTATTATTATGTTTATATTTTCTGTTGATAATATCATTAGAGTTTACAAGAATGAATCAATTGAAAATATCTCAGTCTTGTCTCAACAGGCTTATGTTATCATACAATATTTTGTTTTAGGTATTTCAAGTATTCATATTGTTACGAACTTTATTGGATTAGTAGCTTTTATTCCTCTCCCTTTGAAAGAAAGGTTTTTTAACAGCCAGTATTTTTATGATCTAAAAACTTTACATATTGAAAGATATTCTGAAAAACAAGTTAGCATCTTTGAATCCTTTATTT
>NZ_JBWKYN010000258.1:0-5638 GCF_059423785.1 Arcicella sp. GW458-12-2-14-TSB2
TAAGTAATGAGTTAGTTAGTGAATGAGTGATTTTTTAAATCAGCTATCATTTTGAGTTCATTAATTTTGATACTTTTATCCTCTTTTTTTGATATACTCAAACTTTGTTCTTAGGATATAGGCGGCATCTTCGTCGCCTAATAATACCGCTTTGTTGAAATCATTAATGGCATTTTCTATTTGACCAATGCAATATCTCGCCATCCCTCGCCACCGTAAGGTTTCGGGATTTTCACTTCTAAAGAACCAATCGGCTTTATCAAATTCCAGAAAGGCTCTATCATATTCTTTTAATTTATAAAGCACTTTTCCTTTGATTACATAAGCTTCACCTACGGTATTATCAAAAGAAATCGATTGTTCAATATCATATAATGCTGAGAAGTAATTTTTTAGCATCAAGTTCGCTTTACTTCTGTAAAAGTAAGCTCTAGAAGATTTTGGAAACTGGTTTAATTTTTCAGTGAAAAATAACTGTGCTTCAACAAATTTATTTTCATGAAGTAATATTTCGCCTTCTTCTAATTTTTCACGGTCACGAAACTTAAATAGCTTTTCCTCCAACCAGTTGAAAAACATCATGGTCAGTACAAATGGCAGGAAGAAAAACAATAATAACCACTCCATACAATTATAAATTTTGAAATTCTACTTGTACTTTTTTAGGTAAGCTTGAAACAACCAACTGATAAGAATGTTCAGTAAGTTCTTTTAATTGTGTTGTAGATGCATTATCTCCGTTTACGGTATTCCAGTGCTTTTTGTTCATGTGATACCCTGGAGTGATATAATGAAACTCTTCTCGTAATTGAATCGCTCTGTCAGGGTCACATTTTAAGTTTACAGTAAAAATCTCTGTATCAAGCCCCGTCAATGCAAACATTTTACCCATTACTTTATACACTAAAGTATCAGGTCCAAAGGGTAATTCTTCTGTTACTCCTTTCATCGACAAACAAAAATCTCTGAATTCTTCAATATTCATTGTGCAATTATCTAAAGAATGCTCTGTAAATCATTACAATTACACATATCAAAAACATCAGAATTGATATTTTATTGATGACGTGCATCGTTTTAATGTTAAAATTAGTAGGCTTTGAAGGATCAGGCTTACTGAATATTCTAAAGAAGTATCCAAATGCTTCTCCTAATTTGAATTGGTCTTTTAATTTTGACATTGTCTTGTGTTTATAATGGTATCAGTATCGCTACTATTGGTAAAAATGATTAATACAAGCAGATAAAGTTATTCGAAAACAGCTTCTAAAGATGCTGCTGGTTCAAACCATATACCATCTTCTTTGATAATCCCAATCAATTCATCTACTGCATTATCAGCATGAACCGATTTTTTTACCACATTTTGCCCACGATATAGCGCAATTTTATCTTTTCCAACCCCTACATATCCATAATCAGCATCTGCCATTTCGCCAGGCCCATTTACGATACAGCCCATGATACCAATTTTTACACCTTTTAAATGCTCTGTTCTCTTACGAATCAAGGCAGTAGTTTCTTGTAAATCAAACAGCGTTCTACCACACGAAGGGCAAGAAATATATTCTGTCTTGCTCATTCTGGTGCGGGCTGCTTGCAAAATACCAAAGGCTGTTGAATTGTAACTTTTTGATTTCGTTAATAGTTCAGCTTTTTCTGATAAATCAGGTAATTTTAATAATATTCCATCACCAAAACCATCAATCAACAATCCTCCGCAATCAGTAGCTGAAAATAGTTGAAAATCACTTTCAGGAAGGTTTTCATATTTTCTTACCAACACTGCTGGAGTACTTACATTTTGTGCTATCAATTCAAAAAACAAACGGCGTAACGCTGGCATAGCGTGTTCGTTATCTGTTTCTACTGCCAAAACAAGGGTTTTGTCAGCTTTGATTTGCTCAACAACTGAGGTATCTAAATTGGATAAATTGATACTTAAAAAGTTTAAAAAATCATGCCTGTATGATTGTGTTTGATATTGTTCTAAAGTAAACAAAGGGAATTTATTTACTTTATCAGTTTGTTTATCCCATGCAGGAGCGTCTAAAATTTCTTTTAACCCCATAGGCAACATATATTTTGCAGGGTTATTGGCTGTATAAATATAGTCAGCTCCCAAATCGTTCATTGTCCATTTATCTGGCAATGGTAAATAGAAATGTCCGATTGGTTTTAAATCATCATGTTCTGAAACTTCTATCTGAGAAAAATCCGCAATTACTCTAGGTACATTATGTCCACCAAAATTGGCTACTTCATGCGTATGTCGTCTAAAGTATTGAAATGGATTGATAGGAGAATCGAAGGAGTTTTGAGTATTGAGTGTTGAGTTGGGAGTGTAAGCTGAAATTGGTGTTGACTTTTCTTTTCTTTGGGTATATCTATCAATCAGTGCTTTGGCTACTGGTGCTTCGAATTCAGGGTCTTCCGTTAAAGAAACTCTTACAGTATCTCCCAGACCGTCTTCTAATAAAGTACCAATCCCTACAGCCGATTTAATTCTTCCATCTTCACCTTCTCCTGCTTCAGTTACGCCTAGGTGCAAAGGATAGGGTTTTAGACCTTCTTCTGCTAGTTTTTTGCACAACAATCTGTAAGCTTCTACCATTACTTGCGTGTTCGATGCTTTCATGGAAAGTACGATGTTGAAATAATTTTCATCTTCGCAGATTCTCAAGAACTCCAAGGCCGATTCTACCATTCCTAGTGGAGTATCACCATAACGGCTCAAAATTCTATCACTCAATGAACCGTGATTGGTACCAATACGCATGGCAGTACCATATTCTTTACAGATATTTACTAAAGGTAAAAACTTATCTCTGATTCTATCTAATTCTACTTGATAACCAATTTCGGTATAATCTATTGTTTCAAAACGTTTTTTATCCGCATAATTTCCCGGATTAATTCTTACTTTTTCAACTAGTCTAGCTGCTAATTCTGCAGCATTGGGCGTAAAGTGAATATCGGCAACTAATGGTACGCTATAACCTCTTACTCTCAACTCTTTGCGAATATTATCCAAATTCTGTGCTTCCTTTACTGATGGTGCCGTAATACGCACATATTCACAGCCAGATTCTACCATTCTGATGGTTTGCTCAACTGACCCAACGGTGTCTAACGTATCAATGGTAGTCATAGACTGTACTCTGATAGGATAATCAGAACCCATAGGCACATCGCCAACGTTTACAGTTATCGTTTTTCTACGAGAATATTCAGTTAATGAATTGGCATAGCGGTTGCCATTTTCAATCAGGCTATTGATAGTTTGAGTAGTTGACATGGATTATTGAATTGTTCTATGCAAAGATACAAGATTCTGTAATTTACTTTTGAGTTTATACAAAAAACCCCGATAAACTTAAAACGTTTATCGGGGCTGAATGGTTATATTAAATTTGAAATAAAACACTTTCAAATTAATCATATTTCAAATTTATCGCTTAAAACTCTCCAAACTCATCTACCAAATATTTCTGAACAATAGAAATATCTCCTTTTGACGTAAGGTCGGGTACGTTTTCTTCTACAGGTACCGTAATTACTTTCTTAGCGTTTTCTTTAGCCATTTTCATGACAGCACTTGGCAATTCCCGTTCGTTACGAACTGGATTAAATGGTTCTTTGCTTACATATTCCAAAATATCATCATAATAAAAATGGAATACGTTCATATTTACACCAATCTTACCATTTTTATCTCTGGCAGACTCTATTTGTTCATCATTTGGTTTCTCGATGATTTCAATCAAATAACCTTCCTCATCAGCTTTGATTACCGCAAAAGCTTTTACCCTTTCTGGAGCAACGCCCAAAGCAATACTTTCATAAGAAACCACAGCATTGGGTACAGGACAATCTTTCAACAAGGTAAGTACTTTAACTGAATACAAATTATCAGAATTACATACAGTGAATCGTTCGCCTTTCCATTCAGGGGTTTGTTCTAATGCCTGTTGAATGGCATCGGCAGTACCAGCAGGTTTTTCGCGGTCTGGAGCAATTTGTTGTGTGGCGTATTTAAAAGTAATTCCCCAAGCCTTGTTGTCGGCTACCAATTGGTCATAATAAGGTTTGGTAACTTTATCTTTTGGGTTTTTTAAAATCAATACTTCTGTATAACCAGCACGATGTGCGTTATAAATTAAATAATCCATAAATGGGCGACCATCTTTTCCTACACCAATCATTCCCTTCGGAAGTGTGTTTGCTTGTTCAATTAATGTAGAATCTAACGTTTCTGTGCCTTCTGCTTTTTTCATTCTTGACGACATTCCGCCCGCCATGATTAGTAATTTTGCCATTTAAAGATTTTTTATTTTGCTAGTTGGGTTAATTTTCTAAGCTTGTACCCTCGTCAATCTGAATGATATAAGCTTTACCTCCTTCATTTTCAATACTTTTAGCTACTGCTTCGGGGTTTTCTGGTGCGTACACAAACATACATCCACCACCACCTGAACCGTTTATTTTGCCTCCTAATGCTCCAGAGGCTTTGGCTGCGGCTAACATTCTATCAATTTTAGGAGTTGATATTTTTAATAATGCTTGTAAATTTAATTGATGTTGATTTAATAATTCGCCAAATTTTTCATGGTTTAATGTTTCTGCCTTCAATAATGCGAGGGCTTCAATCAAAATTTCACGATTATCAATATTGGCTTTTATCAAATCTAATTCTTCATTATTCAACAATTTAACGAATGCCTTGACGTCTTCTTGTGTAACGCAAAACAATGAAAAATCTGGATACTCCTTTTTGATTTTTTCTACAGCCTCCAATACACCATACTTTACTCTTTTCAAAATACCGACTGTATCTTTAGGTTCTAGTGAATCTCCGAGTACAAAACTGCCAAATTTTGGTTTGAGCGTTTCTACATAAATCTTAGGCGTCGATTCCAAATATATTACATTGCCAACGGCCGTTGAATAATGATCCATCATTCCTCCAGCTTCCTTAAACTCTACTACTTCTGCATGAAAAGCTATTTCCGCTATCTCATTAGCTGATAATGGATTAGGCTCATCGGCTATTCTGGATAAAAAATGAATCCAGTTTGCCAATAATGCTGATGAACTTGATGTGCCCGAATTAATTGGAATATTGCCTTCTACAGTACATTCTAATCCCTTTTTAAAAGAATATCCTTGTCGCTGTAATATATTCAAAGCTGACCTAAAGTAGTCTCTTTTATGCAAATAAGGTAATTCTGGATAGATATCGAAACTAATTTCTGAATCTATATCGGGTAAATGTAAAATTGCCTTCCCATCGTTCCTATTTTCGCCAGTAATGTTTACTCTTTTAGAAATTGCGGCTGCTATTACTGGCAGTCCTAGATAATCTTGATGTTCACCAAAAAGACAAATTCTGCCTGGTGTTGATACTTTAATCTTATTACTCATCGATGGTCGGTAATTAATTACTGCAAAAATAGTGTTTTAATTTGAAAGTGTAAAAATTTGGAGATTTGAAAATGTGTTTTGGTCACTTTGATTTTTTAAAAAATTGCTAATCAATCGTTTATCATAACTATCATTCAGCATTTTTTAAAAAGAAAACATCATTTTCAAATTTCCAAATCACCAAATCTTCAAATTATATTTAATATTCGTCTGT
>NZ_JBWKYN010000259.1:0-5620 GCF_059423785.1 Arcicella sp. GW458-12-2-14-TSB2
GTATTACAGGGACATATTATAGTACCCAGATGATTAGTTGTCCATGCTTTATTCTGATTATCTAGCCTATTGAACTTTTAAATCAATTTAATTTTTATACAACTGCAAGTAGGCAATTGTTGAACTTTTCAGCAAAGTAACTTTGGACTTTTCAACAAAACAATCATGGTATTTTATTGAGAAATTTGCATTAGAAATTTTAAATACCATGACAAATCAACACAATAATAAATTAGTATTAGTAACGGGTGGAACAGGTTTTGTAGGAATACACTGTATCCATCAGCTTTTAGCACAAGGCTATCAAGTTAGAACTACCCTTCGTTCAATCAATCGTCAAAATGAGGTAATCGAAATGCTTAAAAATGCAGGACTTACTTCATTTGAGCATTTAACTTTTATTGAAGCAGAATTATCAGATGACAAAAATTGGGATAAAGCAGTAAAGGATTGCGATTATGTATTGCATGTAGCCTCTCCTATTTCTTTAAGCATTACTACAACCGAAGACGAAACCATAAAACCTGCTGTAGAAGGAACACTACGAGTATTAAAAGCAGCTAAAAATGCCCATGTAAAAAGAGTGGTGCTTACTTCATCTTTTGGAGCAGTAGGCTATAGCCATGATGACGATAGCAAAATGATTACCGAAGAAGATTGGACTAATCCTAAGGACAAGCACCTTTCAGCATATTTAAAATCAAAAGTATTGGCAGAAAAAGCGGCGTGGGATTACATCAATAATGAAGGAAAGGGCTTAGAACTAGCAGTGATAAACCCAATGGCTATTTTTGGGCCATTGTTAAGCAATAAATTATCTAGCGGACATGAATTATTAAGAAAATTATTTGATGGTTCAATGAAAGCAATTCCTCAAATTACATTGGGGATTGTAGATGTAAGAGATGTAGCCGACTTACATTTACGAGCGATGACAAGCCCAGAAGCCAAAGGACAACGCTTTTTAGCATTATCTGGCGGTGTGCTTACTTTTCCAGAAGTTGCCCAATTGCTCAAACAACAATTGAGTACTTCTCACAAAAATGTAACTACTAAAGTTGCTCCCAATTGGTTGATTAGAGTCCTTGCACTATTTAACCCTTTAGCAAAAAATATAGTACCTCAGTTGGGCAGAAGAAAAAATGCCAGTAACCAAAAGGCAATAGCCATGTTAAACTGGAAACCTAGAAGCAACGAAGAAGCTGTATTATCGGCAGCAGAAAGTCTAATAAAATTTAATATCATATAATATGAAAATTATCATAACAGGTGCCACAGGCATGGTAGGCGAAGGTGTATTACTAGAATGTCTGCAAAACTCTCTTGTAGAAAAAGTGCTAATCGTCAATCGTAAGCACTATGAATTGAGTCACCCTAAACTTACAGAATTAATCGTTCCTGATTTTTTAAAACTAGATGCCTTTACTGACGAGTTGAAAGGTTATGATGCCTGTTTTTATTGTGCAGGAATCAGTTCTGTAGGAATGAGCGAAGAAAAGTACACCGTCATTACCTACGATACTACGTTGCATTTTGCCAAAGCATTGCTTACACAAAACCCTCAAATGGTTTTTAATTTTGTGTCGGGTAGCCATACCGATAGCTCTGAAAAAGGAAAGGTAATGTGGGCAAGGGTAAAAGGCAAAACTGAAAATGCCTTGATACAATTACCCTTTAAGGCAGTGTACAATTTCCGCCCAGGTGGAATGAAAGAAATGGTGGGACAAAAAAATGGGAAAGCTATTTATAAATATATTGTAACTATCCTAGATTGGTTTATACCTAAACAGATCATAACACTTCAAGAACTTGGTGAAGCCATGATTAAAACGGTAACAAAAGGTTATGAAAAATCAATCTTAGAAATATCAGACATCAAGAAATTAGCGAAATTATAGCCGTGGAAGTAAATTCAATTATTACTTGTTATGTAGGTCCTGAAATATCTCCTGAACAATTTATTTCAGAACATTTCTTTTTATATCTCATTAAAGGAAAAATTGAGGGTTATGATGGTTACAAACATTATACCTTGAAAGCAGGAGAATATTGTTTAGTCAGAAAAAATAACTTAGCAAGGTATAATAAACAAAAAGAGGATAATCAGTTTGAAAAGGTAGTGTTTGCCTTTGATGAAGTTTTTCTAAGAAGCTTTTATCAAAAATATCCTTTTCCTGCCGTAGACTTTAATTCAGACGATGTATTTTTTACGATTAAAAAAAATGACCTCGTTCCAAGTTTCCTGCGGTCTATTTCTGCTTATTATGACCATGATGGAAAAATAGATAAAACTTTTGAAGATATTAAACGAGAAGAGTTATTACTGATTCTGCTTAAAATTAATCCAGAATTGTCCAATATTTTGTTTGATTTCCGTAGTCCAGGCAAAGTAGATTTAGAAGCATTTATGAATAAGAATTTTAAGTTCAATGTCGCTTTGAATAGGTTTGCTTTCCTGACTGGTCGTAGCTTGTCGGGCTTCAAACGTGATTTTGAAAAAATATTTAGAGAAACACCCAGCCGTTGGCTTATACAAAAGAGACTTAAAGAAGCTTACTTTTTGATTGAAAAGAAAAACAAAAAACCTTCTGATATTTACCTTGAATTAGGTTTTGAAGACCTCTCTCATTTTTCATTTGCCTTCAAAAAATTATTTGGCAAAGCACCGAGCGAGCTTTACGAGAGAACCGCTAATTTTGGACAGATCCATCAACAAAAATAACCTTGAAAAATGCCTCTTTGTTAGGACGTTTAAAGACTTTACTTTATTCTATTATATTTTTTAAGCAATTCAATAACTGACTTATGCGGCAAAGCATAGGCTTTATTACCATTTATTCCTTCGGTGGTTTCTGCGGCTATCATCGCGTTAATAATGGCTTCTTCTACACCTTGAACTGTAGCCTCAAATAATGGATTGATTAAATCATTAGGCAATTCATCTAACTTTGTGAAGTTCTCTCGCTGGAAAGCAGATTGATTCGCTGTGGAAAAGGCAATAAAAATATCTCCAGAGCCATTTTCCCCGCGTCCCCCAACTTTGCCAACACCAATTGGTACTCTAGCCGCTATTCGTTTTAATTGATGAGGTAACAAAGGGACATCTGTAGCAATCACAACAATGATAGACCCATCTCCTTCTTGTCTGTAAGAAGTCGGCGGAGATTTTAATTCATAATTTAAAGTATCTTTAAGTTCTTTACCAATAGGTACCCCTGCGATAGTTAGATTGCGTTTTGCCCCAAAATTAGATTGTACTAATACGCCTAGCGTGTAGGTAGAATCCTTGATTTTAAATATTCTAGATGAACTTCCAGTCCCCCCTTTAAATCCCAAACACATCATCCCTGTTCCGCCGCCTACGTTTCCCTCATTAATAAATCCAGATTTTGCAGTATTCAAGGCTTCATAAGCATTACTTTCTTTTACATGAAAGCCATAAATATCATTCAAAAATCCATCATACGTTTCTGCTACTACAGGATAAGTGTACCAAAAATCTTCTTTATACCAATGTTTTTCAACAAACCATTTTAATACAGCATCTCTTACCACACCAACACTATTAGTATTGGTTATCATAATGGGTGTTTCTAAAAAGCCTGATTCAGTAATCCAAGTAGTCCCCGTCATTTCACCATTTCCGTTTAATGAATACCAATTGGCAAAAACGGGATTATTAGTTTTACCTCTTGGCAACACTGCCGTAACGCCAGTCCGTACAGGGCCTTTTCCTAAAATATTTTTCCCTTGCCCAGAAATGATAGTACTATAACCAACCTCAACACCCTTTACATCTGTGATAGCATTAAACTTACCAGTAGTACCCTCAAAAGGAATCCCAAGGTCTCTCGCCCTTGGTTTTTGTCCATAAACTGATAATTGAAAAAGAAGAATACCGATAATTTTCAAAAGTTTCATAGTATATTACTTACGCAATAGTTGTGAGTTAAGAACACTGATATACAATACGTTAAAACAAAGTACATCTTTTTAATAAACCCAAGTACTTATCATCTCATTTCCTCTTGTTTAAATAGATTACTTTCACAAGTGTAATTTACTATCCTATGTATTACTTGGTCTAATTCTTCCGTAGATTGAAAAAGTAAATCTATGTATTGTTCTTTTTCTTCTGGAGTAATATCTTTATCTGTCTTAAGTAAATGGCATATTCCTAAAATATTAGCCACTGGCTTTCTTACGCCGTGCGACTGTTGCCAAGCGATGGCTTTTAAGCGACTTAGTTGATCCAGAATTTGCTTTTCGTTATTCACTCTTTGGGTTACGTCTTGAATAATAATCAGTACATGCTTTTTATCATCCAATTCAAAACTGTTCAAGCTAATATCTACAATAATTTCACTTCCATCTTTCTTAATTGCAGGAGTAAATTTATTGGCTATTATTTTTGAATAATCTTTCTGGGTATCATCTTTCCCAAAGATTTCGGGTATCAACATCTGAATATTTTGCTTTTTCAACTCATCAAAGGTGTAGCCAAAAACTTTCTCTACCTCAGGATTTGAAAGAATAATATTCATGTTTTCATCCACTATCAACATGGAAGTAGGTGCTGCTTCAACAATACTTCTAAATTTTGCTTCACTGTCTTTTAACTAGACTTCTGCCTTTTTTCTATCTGTGATATTCAAGGCAAATAACGACACTCCTAGTAATTCACCATTGCGCTTATAAACTGGAAACATCCTAGATTGAAACCAATATTTCTCGTTGTTGTAATTTGTGATAACTACTTCTATTTCATAACTTTTACCTTTAATAGCACTTTCAAAGGAGTTAAAAAATATTTGCTCTTGGTCTGGATAAAGAAAGTCTCTAAAATCTTCTCCTATCTTCAACTCTTTGTCCATATTCATTAACATCCTTTCTCTGGCAGGCTTGTTGAACTGGATTATTTTATAATCAAGCCCCAATAGTAAGACAGATTCTGTATTGTTCTCGATAATGGCCTGAAAGGTTTCTGCCATATTTTCAAGTTCTAATTCAATTCTTTTTTGTTTATCTATATTTTTAGCAATGAGTACAATACCTAGAAAACTATTAGCAACATCATAAACAGGTTTCATCGTATATTCAAACCATATAGAAGCATCTTGGGATACTGTTTCTTTTTGTACGAATACCGTTTCACCGTTGATAGCTTTCTCAAAAGTATCGACATATAAATCCATGATACTATCAAGTACAAATATCCTATAATCGTCACCAACTTTTACTTCACTTTTAAAGTACAGCATCAAAAGCTCTTTCATTGCTTTGTTAAAAGCTAATATTTTATGTTGTGGTGACAATAATATTATACTATCTGGAACATTATCCAAAATGGTACTTAAAGCGTCAATAATGTTAAAAGGTTTTTCAAATTCATTCATCGAAAGCATTATTGAAAATTCAAGAGATTCCACAATTTTACAAAGTTAAATCTAAGTGTTATTTACTTTAAATTTATCTTTAAACTAACTATTTTTTGCACATTTTTAACAATATTCTTCACTGATTTTTATATTCATTCACTGAAATTAATAATTGCTATTTTTTCAATATCTGCATAAAAAAAAGATTCAAGATTAAAACTTTGTAACCAAAGCTCACATCC
>NZ_JBWKYN010000260.1:0-5606 GCF_059423785.1 Arcicella sp. GW458-12-2-14-TSB2
GGTTTATACTTAATAATGAATTTGGTACAAAAATAAGTAAAATACTTACAAACAATGCTCAATAATAATCTTTTCAATTAATCCTTGTGCTTTTTTAGCCTCATTACTATTCTTTGCCTAAAATTCTTTGCTCTTTTGGGTAGTAATTGTTGATTCTGTTGGGTAAAATTTTGGCCCAACCCAGTCCAAAGCCTTGAAAAGTCATCAATGACCAGCCTTTTACAGCTTGCTCTAATGCAAATTCCTCTCTTTTTAAATACTTGATAGCTTCTTGTTGTGAAAGTTCTACCTTGTTTATTTTTTCTGATAAAAATAAGCTCATTGCTAATTCATGCTCAGGAATTAAATCTTTACTTGAAAGTTTACCCATGCTAACTCCTACCTTTCTGAGGTTAAAATTAAGCTGAATTAATTGTACGATGTGTTCATGCAATGGATTAATTAGAAAAAAGTCGTCATTTTTCCCAAACCATGTATAGTCATCAATATTTTTTACCCAATTTCTGAAAATTTCTCGTTCAGTTCTACGATTATTATTTTTTATTGGTTTTCCCGAACGAATAAATACTTCTTTCTCCGAATTTCTTTTTTGAAAAGCCGTAATAAAAAAGCCTTCACCCTTTACTTGGTCGGGATAAAACCGATACGAACCTTCGGAAATTACTTCATTGCCTAGTTTGTCCTTATTGCTTGCCACTAAATGTTGTGCTCCAAATTGCTTTTCTATCCAATCAACAATGTCTTCGTTTTCAGCTTTTGAATATGAACTAGTGGAATATATCATCACTCCCCCTTGTTTCAGACTACTCCAAGCTTCGGTAATAATGCTTTTTTGTCTTAATGCATGTTGTGTTACATTCCCAACAGACCATTCTCTGATAGTGTTAGGGTCTTTTCTAAACAAACCAGAGCCAGAGCAAGGAGCATCAATTAATAGTACGTCAAAAAAACCAGATAGTCTTGTAAAATCTCTAGGGTCATTATTCGTAACAATAGTATTCATTGTCCCCCATTTTGTTAGATTTTCAGCCAATACATTGGCACGTACTTTCAGCACATCATTGCTTACTAACAACGAATCGGGCGTTAGTAAACTAGCCAACAAAGTACTGTTCGCACCCGTACCAGCACATAAATCAAGGACTTTCAAATCTTGCGATAAATCAACGCTACTTTTCAAGATTTGGGCTAAATACATTGAGCTTGCTTCTTGGAAACAGTAAGTACCCGCATGAAAAAGTGGGTCAAAAGTGGCAAGATAGTTATCAGGCAAATATTTGCCATATTCCGACCAAATTACAGACTCAGCATGATTAAACGTATCGGTTTTCTTAAAAGGATTAATGCGAACTGCAATAGGCGACGCCTCATTTTCATGCGTATCAACAAATGCATTTTCATTGAACCCTTTAATGTTTTGTAATGAACTAATTAATGATTGTGGGATTTTCATAAAGTGAAATTACACAAAAAAGCCAAACTGATTAGTTAGTCTGGCTTTTTGCTTTATTTTTTCATGAATGCACTACAGTAAAGAAAAGAGTGACTAATTCGTTTTTAATTTTCCTACAATCCAATTTCCAATGGCTCTCCCTTGTACTAAACCGTTATTTAATGCTGGTCTAAAGTGAATACCACCATACAATCGGCTAATTGATGCCTCGTCAGCAGCTTGTGTAAAAGACGTAAATTTACGCACAGGTAAGCCATAAGGAATTTCAGTTGAATCGGCAAAAGCAACGTTATTACCTAATACAGAAGATAAAGCAACAGATGCCGCACCAGATATTACAGAGTGCCCAGAAGTATATTCAGGGAAGGGAGGTGTCTGTAAAACGGGTTGCCAATCTTTATCGATAGCAGCATTAATAATCGTTTCTGGGCGAATGCGTACTGTACGATATTTCTCTGTCCAGCAAGAAATAAATCCATCAAAAACAGCCACCGATGTCAAGAGATATGCACGTGCTGTGGTGTAAATATCTGCATTTTGATTGCGACTCACCTGCGATACAATTCCCATCCAGTGACCACCCGGAGATACCTTTTTAGTAGCAAACATAGCATGCCCTGTAATATTCATTTTAAAAGGATTGCAATCCCAGAAATTACAAATGGCTCTTTGTTCGTCAGTTAAATTTTTCACAGTATTATAGCAATCCATTACTTCCTGATAATATTCACTTCCTTTTGTTAAGTCAAATTTTGAGGGAGGGATTGGGCGAAATTGTGAAGAAGAATCCATCGTAAATGAGCGAATCTTTGTCCAATGAGGCTCCACAGCATCCAAATAAGCTGGAGGAGTAGGCACCCAAGTACCTGGCTTGTTGGTAACTGTAAAACGGAAACCACGCGTTTGTTTATAATTATCCTTCTTTGAATAATTCATGATAGAAGCCGCTACGGAATCGCCAAAAGCAATAGAGTTTTCAAATACTTCTTCAGGAATACCAGTGGCTTTATAATCTGCCCAAAGTTTTTTCTCAAAATCTACATACACATCCTGTGCAAAAGTTAGGTTTTTACCAATCGTTAAAAAAGCCCTAGTGGCAGCCAAAGCATAACAATACTCTTTGTTAGGTTCTGGCTTATACACTTTCTCAAAGCCATTGAATTGCCCAACCATTGATTTTAGCCCTTTGTTAGCAGGAACAAGTGCCTCATAAGCTGCTAAAGAGGCATAACTGTAAATACGGCTTGAAACAGGAGGTGGGAAAATATCATGGATAATTGATTCAGTAACTTGCAATTGCGTTTTTCTTAGAAACTCAGGGTTGTCAGCTGCTTTTTTCCAGCTTCCATCATCTTTTTTACAACTAAACAGTAGCGTAATACACGATAATATTAATACAACTTTTTTGCTCATTGGTAGGGTTTTTAAAATGATAAGGCAAAAATACAAAAGTTTATTTCCAAAAAAATGGAATAATTCTTTAAAATGGGAGATTTTAGTCATTTTTTTTAATTATTTTGATAAAAATAATAAACCTTTCTTGTCTAATTTGCCTTTTTTAATGCTTTTTAAATTGACTAGTGCCTTTATTTGTAAATTTATTTGTCTTTTTGAAACATTAAATCCTTCATGGAGTTGATTAAAAGAAACAATCATAAAATCTTGAAAATACTTATTGTTGGTGCAGGGATAGCTGGACTATCTGCTGCTAGAATTTTAGCAAAATATCACGAAGTAACTGTTTTAGATAAAGGAAGAGGTATAGGCGGAAGAATGGCTACCCGTAGAATAGGAGAGGGTGTCGCTGATCATGGAGCACAATATTTTTCAGTTCAATCAAATGATTTCCAGGTGTTTATTGATGAATTGCAAGAAAGAAAAATTGTGTCAACATGGCAATTGGCTCAGCGTTCAAATATTCGGTATTTCGGAACTGAGGGAATGAAAATGATTCCGAAGGCAATTGCTGACAATATTAATGTTATTACCAATGAAAAAGTGGTAGAGCTTTTACAAAACAAACTTATCACGGAGAGGGGAAATGAATATAGTTTTGATAAATTAATTCTTACTCAACCCATTCCACAGGTACGAGAATTGTTGGAACAATCATCAATGTTGATTTCTTCTATTGACGATACCGTTTTGAATGCTATCAAGTACCAACCTTGTATTGCTGTAATAGCACTTTTAAATAAGGCAACTTCCTTTGAAAGCGGAGGTATTATGATGGATAATCATCCTATAGCTTGGATAGCCGATAATTTTCAAAAAGGTATTTCTCATAAGCCTACTGTTACTCTTCATGCTTCCCATGAATTCAGTAAACAAAATTTAGAAGGGGATTTGAATCAAATTGGGAAAAAAATGCTTGAATCTGTTCAAGTATTTATTCCTCAATCATCAATCGAAACTTTTCAGGTACATCGTTGGCGGTATAGCTTGGCGTCAAGTAGATATTCAACTTCCTTTTATCAGCTTGAAGGTAAACAGATTTTTCTGGCTGGTGATGGTTTTGGTATAGGAAATGTAGAAGGGGCTTTTTTATCAGGATTGACACTGGCAAAGGCTTTATTATAATAAATAGACTTCTCTGAAAAGTGTTTATCATGTCTTTTCAGAGAAGTAATACTATGTTAAATATTCTCAGCAACTTTTCTACCTGTCATCATCGCAGCATTCAAAGATGGATATGCCGTATAGTCCCCACATCGATATAGCACATCGCTTAGTTGTAATGGGTATCCCTTTGAATTGTCTTCATTGAAAGTAGCTAAAGCTTGGGGAATATGATATGTTTTGATATGTTTCCAATTGATTGCCTCTTTCCCAAACCATGTAACTAATTCTTGTTGAATGCTAGTTGCTAAAGATTGCTGGTCTTGTGTATCTAGTCCTTGTGTTGAAACCGAAATAAGCGATTTGCCAAGTGGTGCATAATTAGGAGCTATATCGCTTGGGACACACAAATTATGAATTTTAGCATTTCTATCAGGATTTAGTACGAGTAGTTTTTCAGTGAGAGGAGATTTCTTTGCTGCAAAATAAGTACAAGTTGTTTTATTGAATTTAATGTCTTGCTCTTTTCCTAAAAGCTGTTCAGCAGCAAACCCATCTGTAGCCAGCACAATTTTTTCGCCATAAAGCTTTTCTCCATTCGCCAAGTACACATTATTACCTTCTATTTTTACTACTTTGGTATTTAAGCGAATTGAATGTGCGGGTAATGTACTGGCTATTTGTAAGGGTATTTCGTGCATGCCATTTGCAGGAATAGCAGCTTCGCCTTGATTGAATTTATCAAAAATAAACTTAAAGAAATTAGCAGAAGTTGTTAAATCATCTTCCAGAAATACTCCACCAAAAAATGGTTTGAAAAACTGTAGTATCATTTTATCTGACACATTATAGTTTTGAAGAAATTTCAATGTCGATTGGTATTTATTCTCAAAAACATCATCTTGGATGTTTTGTATGTCCATAATTAATCTCAAAATTCTAAGTTTATCGGCTAAAGTACCAATGTTCGAAAACAAAGTAGAGAACAGCGCTGAAGGATCTTTCAATGGGTTTAGCATTGATATGAATTTATTTTGCTCGTTATCTCTAATCAAAGCACCAGATTTAAATGTTTTTAAATTTAACTTTTCATAATTGAGCAATTTTAATGCTTCAGGATACGCCGTGAGTAGAATTTGAAAGCCTCTGTCCAATAAAAAGCCATCTTGCTTATCAGTTCTTACACGCCCCCCAACTGCTTCGCTTGCTTCTAAAATTAATGATTCTATCCCTCTGTTTTGTAAATATCTGGCACATGTTAAGCCAGCAATGCCACCTCCGATAATGATAACCATTGTTATATTGATTTTAATTTTTTAAAAATAGTTTCTTAATTATATGTAGCTTTTAGTCTAGTTGTATTATAGATTTTGAGAGCTTGTGTTAGATTTGTCTTAATAATAGATTTAACAAACTTAAAGTCAAAGAGTTTTGACTTTCATGAAAATTGCTCAAAATCATTATGACAAAATGAAGGAAAATATAATTATTCTAATATTGTAAAATGGGTAGTTTTTCTGGAAATATGAGAAAAGATGAATTATTAAATTTACATTCATCTAAACAATTGAAATAATTATATTTTAAGTGTTTT
>NZ_JBWKYN010000261.1:0-5605 GCF_059423785.1 Arcicella sp. GW458-12-2-14-TSB2
GCATAAACCTAATCATTTTATACTCAATATATTTGCGTTAACAGAAGGTGTTTTAATCAGTTGTGTTTTTCAAGAAGCTTTTATTAATAAAAAATTAAAAAGGATTACATTTATTATAATAAGCATTTATGTATTAGTCAGTATTTTCCTATTTGCAATGCCAAATGGCTTTTTCAAGTTTAACAGTATAGTTAATACCATTTCGTGCCTTTTAATTATTATTTGGGTTTTTGTATATTTTTATCAATTACTTCAAACTCTCCAAGTGATTAAACTCTACATGCTACCTTTATTTTGGATAAGTGTAGGCAGTTTGTTGTATTTTTCTGGAACACTCTTTATATTTCTTTATAGTGATACAATTCTTTTTCAAAAAGTGCCAATATTGTATTACCAACTCTGGAATATTTATTACGTTTTGCTTTTTGTTTTTAGAGTCCTTTTATCAGTAGGCTTATGGTTTAGTAAAACAGCTATACAAATGCCTAATACATTAAATCAAAAATAATACTTACACCTTTAATTGAATGAAGGTAGATTCAATATTTACAAGTGCAATAAATATATCTTCTGCTTTCGTATTTCTTCCTTTGATAATTACTATTATTAGGAAGAAATACCTCACTAAAGAGCTGAGAATACTTGGTTGGTACGTAATAACATCAGTTAGTTGCGAAGTTTTAGGCAATTTTTGTGGAAGGGTTTTACATTACCCTAATCATTTTATACTGAATATATTTGCCTTGTTCGAATGTCTTTTAATCAGCTTAATATTTAGGGAGGCTTTTATAGGGAGTAAATTAAAGACATTTGTGTTAGTTCTAACGAGTATGTATACATTAGTTAGTGTATATTTATTTATGATACCAGATGGTTTTTTTAAGTTTAATAGTACGGTTAATACCATCTCTTGTCTTTTAATAATTACATGGGTTTTAATATATTTTTATCAATTGTTGCAAACCCTTCAATTAATTAAACTCTACACGATACCTTTATTTTGGATAAGTGTAGGATGTTTATTGTATTTTTCTGGAACACTTTTTATTTTTCTTTATAGTGATATTATCCTTTGGCAGAAACAGCCAGTATTGTATTATCAACTTTGGACTATTTATTACATATTACTTTTTGTTTTTAGAGTACTTTTAGCAATAGGTTTATGGTATAGTAAACCATCAATACAAATACCTAATGCATTAAATCAAAAATAAATACTTACACCTTTAATCAAATAAATGGAGATAGATTTAATTTTGACGTATACATCTTCTTCAGTTGTATTTCTTCCTTTGATAATTGGTATTATCAGACATAGATATCTTACTAAAGAATTGCAAATGCTTTTTTTATACGTAATAGCCGCAATTATTTTTGAGGTTTTTTGTGTTACATGGGCAAAAATACTACACCATCCCAATCATTTTATACTAAATATCTTTGCCTTGGCAGAAGGTATTTAGTTGAGTTTTACTTTTCGCAAAGCTCTTATTAATAAAAAATTAAAACGAGTCATATTTATTTCAATAATCATTTACACACTAACAAGTGTTTATCTGTTTATGATGCCAAATGGTTTTTTTAAGTTTAATAGTATAGTAAATGCGTTATCTTGCCTTTTAATAATTACATGGGTTTTAATATATTTTTATCAATTATTGCAAACTCTTCAAGTGATTAAATTATACACGTTGCCATTGTTTTGGATAAGTGTAGGGTGTTTATTATATTTCTCTGGAACGCTTTTTATATTTCTTTATGGTGATATTATCCTTTGGCAAAAACAGCCAATATTGTATTATCAACTCTGGAGTATTTATTATGTATTGCTTTTTGTTTTTAGAATTCTTTTAGCAGTAGGCTTATGGTTTAGTAAAACAGCTTTTCAGTTAAGTAAATCATTTTCAAATTAAATTGGATAAGAATGAGCTGTTTAGTCAATTTTTTAAGGTATCTCTTTATATTTCTTTATAGTGACGTGATTATTTTCAAAAAGAACTAAAGTTTTACAAACAACTCTGGAATAAAATATATTACGTTTTACTTTTCATCTTTAGAATCCTTTTAGGAATAGGTTTATGTTTCAGCAAGACCCCTCTACAATTAAAGCCATTATCGAAATAGGAACGACGATTATGCTTACATTTGCTACTAGTATTATTGTTTTAGTGTATGTGTTACACGAACGCCTCATTAAACAAAAATATGGTAGCTTATAAATATGCATAATTGAATGAGTGAGGTTAAAATCGTTATACTTGGTACAATAGCCATGCTTTTGCCTGTTTCGGCAATTATATTTTTTGTTATACTCTATTATCGACGCCAACGTATACAACGAGCTGCCCACGAAGAAGCCCTTCATGAAGCAATGCTCGAAGCCAGTGTGGTTTCACAAGAAGTAGTACGTCGTCAAATCGGTGGTGACCTTCACGATGAAATTGGGGCGTTGCTTTCTGCTACTAGAATGAGCCTTTCGCAAATGAATAAGTTTGCAGATAATGAATCTAAACGGAAGATACTTTTAGTCAGAACCGAAGAACTACTCAACGAAGCCCTCTTTAATGTAAGAAGGATTTCTAAAGACTTAATGCCCAGTACTTTAGATGAATTTGGGTTGATTGAAGCCCTGAAAGACTTCTCACAAAAAATGACCCTCCATACCAATCTTCCTATTCAATTCTGCCACGATAATCTCAATAAAAGGTATGACCCCAAAATAGAGTTATCCTTATACCGCTCTACCCAAGAATTAGTCAACAATGCCATCAAGCATGCGGAGGCGAAAGAAATCAAAATTTCCTTGAAAGAAGATAAAAACCTACTTATTCTACAAGTGAGTGATGATGGAAAAGGGTTTGATTTAGTGGCTATTAATCAACCTAGCAGAGGTATTGGAATAAAAAATATTGAAAGTCGTATGAGTCTTATCAAAGGACGTATTAAATTTGATGTAGAAATTGGCCGAGGCTCTACTTTTATTATCAATGTACCGATTTAAATCGGGATTGATATTAGTTTAATGGCGATTTCTATACATTAATTTCCTCTGTAAATCTAACCATTAATGAGTAATACAACTAAAATTAGAATTGCCGTCACCGACGACCATGCTCTTTTTCGTCGTGGTATAGTGTCTTTATTAAGCCACAATGATGATTTTGAAGTAGTACTTGAAGCATCAAACGGACAAGAGTTGATTGATAATATTCCCCAATCACTTCCCAATGTCGTTTTAATGGATTTGAATATGCCTGTATTGGATGGTATCAGAGCCACTGAAAGGATAAAAATACAGTTTCCTAAAGTGAAAATAATCGTGATTTCGATGCACGACGAAGACAAATTTGTTTCACATCTGATGTCTATCGGTGCCAACGGTTATTTATTAAAGGATGCACATCCCGATGAAGTAGAAAATGCCATTTATACTGTTTTTAATGAAGACTACTATTATGGGCCTTTTCTGGTTAAAGTAATGCATAATAGGCTCATTAATAAGCCTGAAAAAAAGAATCCAACTCCTTTAAGTTTACAAGCAGGTATTTCAGAGCGAGAACTAGAAGTACTAGAACACATTTGTCAAGGCATCACTACCCAGAACATTGCAGATATGCTATGTTTGAGTGCTAGAACCGTAGAGGGACATAGGAATAGAATAATGGAAAAAACAGGTACAAAAAATGTGGCAGGATTAGTAGCATGGGCTGTTCGCAATGGCGTTTGTTAAGAAAATACTTTAAACCACCACCTTCCTTTATCGATAATTATCTTACTATAACTTTCCCCACATGGCAGGAATCCCAGCCTGACAAGTGAAATATCAATATACAATCTCTAACTTTGCGTAAAATTATTAGAGAGACTACTTATTAATCAAGAAATGAAAACCAATTTTATAGAGGAACTTCGTTGGCGTGGAATGCTTCAGGATGCAATGCCTGGAACAGAAGAGCAACTTCAAAAAGAAATGACAGCCGCTTATATCGGCTTTGACCCTACAGCAGCATCATTACATATCGGTAATTTAGCAACGATTATGTTGTTAAAACATTTTCAATTGTGTGGACATAAACCAATAGCATTAGTAGGAGGTGCCACAGGGATGATTGGAGATCCATCTTTCAAAGCATCAGAAAGATCATTTCTTTCTGAAGAAACCCTACGATTTAACCAAGAAGGTATCCGTGCACAATTATCTAAATTTTTAGATTTTGATTGTGGCGAAAATTCGGCAGAGCTTGTTAATAACTACGATTGGTTCAAAGATTTTAGTTTTCTAGGATTCCTTCGCGAAGCGGGGAAATACCTTTCGGTAAATTACATGATGTCTAAAGACTCAGTAAAGAAACGTCTTGAAACAGGAATTTCATTTACCGAATTCTCGTATCAGTTATTACAAGGCTACGATTTTTACTGGCTATACAAAAATAAAAACGTTCGTTTGCAAATGGGAGGCTCTGACCAATGGGGGAATATCACCACGGGTACAGAAATAATCAGACGTAAAGAAGGAGGTGCCGATGAAATTGAGCACAAAGCTTATGCCCTTACTACTCCCTTAGTTACTAAAGCCGATGGAACAAAATTTGGTAAGTCTGAATCAGGCAATGTTTGGTTAGATAGAACCATGACAACGCCCTACCAATTCTACCAGTTTTGGTTGAATGCCACTGACGCCGATTGTAGCCGTTTGCTAAGAGTATTTACCTTGCTTAGCAAAGAGGAAATAGAAAAGCTAGAGGCCGACCATGCCGAAGCACCGCACCTGCGTATTATGCAAAAAGCATTGGCGAAAGATGTAACAACCAGAGTACACTCTGAAAAAGATTATGATATTGCCGTGAAAGCCTCTGAAATCCTTTTTGGAAAAGGTACGCTAGAAGTACTTCAAGGAATGAGCGATGCAGATATATTAGCCGTGTTCGATGGCGTACCTCAAACAACTATTAGCACAACTGACTTTGAAAGCAGTGCTACGGTGACAGATTTGGTGTCAGTAGTAACCAATGCTGAAATTTATCCTTCAAAAGGTGAAGCTAGAAGAGCGATACAAGGAAACGCATTAAGCATTAATAAAACTAGAATAGCAGATCCAAACCACTCAGCCAATTTTGAATTACTGAATGGGAAGTACCTATTAGTAGGCAAAGGAAAGAAAAATCACTTGATAACGGTGGCTTAAATCTACTGATATACATAGTAACTCAGCCCTGAAAGGTAATTTCAGGGCTATTTTTTTGTAAAGTAATTGTTTATTTCTGGAGGGTAAAGTATTGGTTGAATAAATTCTTTAAATTTTTTTGAAATTTTTTCATGATTTAAGTTCCTGAAAAACAATGTATTTACGATTTATTTCATAAAAGTTTTAAAAAAAGTTTGCATTGATGTTTGGTGGTTTAGAATTAATCCTACATCTTTGCACTCCCAAACGACGCCAACGGGCTGAGAAAAGGGAAAGAGTTAGAGTAATTAGGAAGATAATTACTAGCAAGATTTAGGGATTACAACGGTAATTTTTAGGTTAGAGAGTTCTTTGAGATATTGGTAGAAATGATTAATAGAATTAGCTTTTAATAGACAGGTTGTTTTTTGTTATTGATTC
>NZ_JBWKYN010000262.1:0-5555 GCF_059423785.1 Arcicella sp. GW458-12-2-14-TSB2
AAATATAATTTATTCAACAAATATTTTACATAAAAACAATCATTAATCATCAAAAAATGCACTTTTCAAAAAATAAAATGGTTAATCACTGAAGCAAAATATTTACTAAATACCTATGTTTATGTATTGTCATATGTTAATTTGTCGATTCAAGTTTTAAAATTGTTACATATTTAAAACACTCTTCCAGAGTATAATAAATGACGAATATGAACATACGACGTATAATTGCAAAGTATTATGGATACGGTCATGTCCTTTTTTTTCTAAAAAGGTACTAATATTATTTATTCATGGAATTTTGACGAAGATGCTATTTTAAAGCATTGTAAGCTTTGATAAAGAAAATAAAATTTTATTTGTACATTCATGGATTAACCTAACAACTAATAAGTGAGTTGTTTTAATAAACTTTACACTTTTCAACACTTTGTGACGATATGGATATTTGTGAAAATGAGGGCTACAAAATGCCACCAAAAGTTATTGCAGATTTAGTGACTGCAAACGTTACACCCAGTGTAAGTGTTGATTCAAAAGGAGAATGGATGGTGTTGCTTCAACGTTCGGCTCAGCCATCGATAGAACAATTAGCTCAACCCGAACTTAAATTAGCAGGACTGAGAATTAATCCGACTAATAATGGGCCAAGCAGAACAGCTTATTTTGTGAGTATCAAATTAAGGAAAGTGCTAGGGACAGACGAGGTAATGATTAAAGGTTTGCCTGAAAAACCATTATTAAGCTATGCAAGCTGGTCGCCAGATGATTCTAAGATAGCTTTTTGTAATTCAACACCTGATAAAATAGAGCTTTGGGTGCTCGATATTACCACGGCAACGGCTAGAAAAGTCTCTGATTTAGGGATGAATGCTGTTTTTGGGCATCCGTACGTCTGGCTATCTGATGGCAAATCTTTGATAGCCAAAACTGTTGACCCAAATCGAGGAAATCCTCCTCAGAAAAACGCAATACCTACAGGGCCTACCATTGTTGAAAATTTAGGGAAGACCAATCCGAGCAGGACCTATCAGGATTTACTTAAAAATGAAAGTGACGAAAAGCTTTTTGAGTTTTATGCTACGTCTGTGGTCGTGAAGATAAACCTTGAAGGAGAAACCGAAACAATCATTAAAGCAAACATTATTCGGACGGCCAGTACTTCACCAAACGGGAAATATATTTTGGTGAAAACTATTCATCGACCTTTTTCTTATCTTGTTCCTTACAATCGTTTTCCTCAAAAAATAGAAATTTTTGGAATAGATGGTGTATTGGTAAAAACTTTGGTAGATAACCCACTGATAGAAAACGTTCCGATTTTATTTGATGCCGTTCAGAAAGAGCCTCGGGGATTCAACTGGCGAGCCGACGTACCAGCTACCATATATTGGATTGAAGCCCAAGATGGTGGCGACCCTAAAAATGAAGTAACTATTCGGGACAAAGTATTTGCCTTATCAGCACCCTTTACGGGAAACTACAGTACAATTGCTGAAACGAATTATCGCTATACGGGCATTATTTGGGCTAACGAAACATTAGCCTTGATGGAAGAATATTGGCATAAAACCAGAAGAGTAATTACAAAAATTATTGACCCCAGCGGACAACACGAAGCTCAAATTTTATTCGATCGTTCTTCTGAAGATAAATACAATGAGCCGGGTAATCCATCTACGAAAAAAAACCAGTATGGTAAATTGGTGATGGATGTACAGAAGGACAATACCGTATTTATGACAGGCGACGGAGCATCTGCGGAGGGAGATAGACCTTTTGTGGATATTTTAAACCTAACTACTAAGGAAACAACTCGGTTGTGGCGTTCAGAAGCACCGTTTTATGAAAGACCCATTGCTATTCTGGATAATGACAAACAAATTGTGCTGACTGTGAGAGAGTCCAAGCAAGATAATCCCAATTATTTTGTCAGAGATTTGCTTAATAAAAATATCACTCAGCTAACTTTTTTCCCGCATCCTTATCCAGCATTAAAAGGAATAGCCAAACAAGTATTAAAATACAAGCGACCTGATGGAGTAGAGCTTACGGCTAATCTTTATTTACCAGCCGATTATCAAAAAGAACAAGGAGCCTTGCCTTGTTTGTTAGAGGCTTACCCCTTAGAATTTAAGGATAAAAGCAATGCTGGGCAAATTTCAGGTTCGCCTTATGAATTTACCTCTATTTATTGGGGCTCGCCAATCTTTTGGGTAACACAAGGCTTTGCTATTTTAGAAGGAGCTTCGATTCCGATTGTGGGTGAAGGAAATGTAGAACCCAATGATACTTATCTGGAACAATTAGTCGCAGGTGCAAAAGCAGCTATTGACGAAGGGGTTAGGTTAGGTGTAGTGGATTCAAATAGAGTGGGCGTGATGGGGCATTCCTATGGAGCTTTCATGGTTGCTAATTTATTATCACATAGTGATTTGTTCAAAGCTGGAATTGCTAGGAGCGGGGCATATAATAGAACATTGACTCCCTTTGGCTTTCAAGGAGAAGAACGTTCGATTTGGCAAACCCCTGAAACCTATTACAAAATGTCGCCATTTAATTATGCCGATAAAATGAAAACGCCTTTGCTATTGATACATGGCGAAGCAGATAACAATATGGGAACTTTCCCGATGCAGTCTGAACGATATTATAATGCCTTGAAAGGACTAGGGGCAACGGTGCGTTATGTTCAATTGCCTTATGAAAGCCACGGATACCAAGCCAAAGAATCTATTTTACACATGCTTTGGGAAATGGATACTTGGCTGACTACTTATGTGAAGGAAGAGAAAATGGTAGAGATGAATGTTGTTTAGTATTAATGCAAAGTCCATCGAAAAATTTTTCGATGGACTTTGTGTTTGAAAGCTATTTAATAAAACTATACAGAAAAGGAGCTTTATGAGCCTTGCCTAAAAATTGCTTTTCGTGCCTTTTTAAAATATCCAAACCTAGTATTTGTCGTTGGAAAGTAGTTCTACGAATCTTTTCTCCTAAAATAGCTTCATATACCTGCTGGTATTGCTTCATCGTAAATTTCTCTGGTAGTAAATTAGCGCCAACCAATTTTTTATTGATGTTGTCGCGAAGCGTCTGCAAGGCTTTCTGTACCATTTCATCGTGGTCTAGCATCAGAGGAGGCAATTCATTAACGGGATACCATTCGCACCTATCCGATAATGTATCTGGTTGTGGGTTTACTTCATTAAAATTGATTAAGGCATAATATCCCACCGAAATGAAGCGCTCTAAAAGCCAATGTTCTTCGCCCGAGTTTAAATGTCCATTATTTAACATTATCTGTTCTATGGTTGCAGGGACAAACCTTTCTAAAGAACCAAAAGTATGAAACTGTTCGAGATAAATATTTTCTAAACCCGTTCTGTCGTGCAAACCTCTTCTTACAGCATCGTTTAAGCTTTCATGCACTTTGACAAATCCTCCGGGCAATGCAAAGAGTTTGGTATTGTGATACTCTAAAATAAGAATCTTCAAAGTCTCTCCGTCAAACCCAAAAATGACTGAATCGTAGGCAATATGAGGCAAAAAGCCTGATTCTTTTGCGGTGTTTGCATACTTTTTATGAATAGCCCTTTTTGTCATTTTTAAAAAATAATAAGATTTAATTGTATTTTTCTGTAAATCATTTTATTATTGTCACAAAATGAGACAATAAGTTCAATCTTTCGTAAAACTAACAAATAAAATGAAATTTAGCATCAGACTGTTATGCTTACTCTGTGTATTAATGAATCTAAACATTACTGCTCAATCCCTCAAAAACGGATATGTATTGCCAATTCAAGCCAAAACGGTAAATGGCATTGTGGAAGGTGAATTTGATGTTCGTACCAATACCCATAGTTTCAAGGGTATTCCATTTGCTCAGCCTCCTGTTGGTGATTTAAGGTGGAAAGAACCGCAACCTGTAAAAAACTGGACAGGCGTTTTAGAAACCAAACAGTTTGGCCCTAAAGCCGTACAACCAGCTATTTTTGGAGATATGGGTTTTAGAAGTAATGGCATGAGTGAAGATTGTTTATACTTAAACGTCTGGACACCTAAAGTAAGCAGTCAAGAAAAATTGCCAGTGTTAGTATATTTCTATGGCGGAGGTTTTATCGCAGGCGATGGCTCTGAACCAAGATATGACGGCGAAAGTATGTCGAAAAAAGGAATCGTTACAGTTACTTTGAATTATAGATTAGGCATTTTTAGTTTCTTCTCACATCCTGAGCTTACGAAAGAATCTCCTCATAAAGCTTCTGGTAATTATGGTTACTTAGATCAAAACGCAGCATTGAAATGGGTAAAAGCTAATATTGCTAATTTTGGTGGTGACCCTAACAAAATTACGATAGCGGGCGAGTCTGCAGGTTCTGTTTCAGTAAGTGCGCAAGTGGTTTCGCCATTATCTAAAAACTTAATTGCGGGTGCTATTGGCGAAAGTGGTGGATTGGTTTTTCCAACATTAGCAGCTGTTACTTTACAAGATGGAGAAAAAACAGGCGTTGCCTTTGCTCAAAAAGCAGGAGTGAGTACATTGAAAGAATTGCGTGCGATGACTACTTATGAAATTTATCAGAAAATGATGGAATTTGGTGTGTGGAATTTCAAATCAACAATTGATGGATATTTCTTGCCAAAAACATTACCAGAGATTTATGCGAGTAAAGAACATGCCAATGTGCCATTATTATTAGGGTGGAATTCAGAAGAAATGAATTATAAGGCTTTAACCAAAGGAAAGGAAGCTACGGCGGAAGTGTATACCAATACTGTAAAAGAATTGTACGGAGACAAAGCACAGGAAGTGTTGAAATTATACCCTGCAGGTACAGCCGAAGAAACAGAACAGTCGGCAACGGCATTGGCTGGCGACCGCTTTATTGCTTATTCTACTTGGAAATGGTTTGACGAACACCGTAAAAATAGCACACAGCCAGTGTATCGTTATTTTTATGCACATCCTAGACCCGACATGAAAGCGCAAGACCTTGAGGCTGCCTTGGCAGGGGGAGTAGTAAAAAGAGATAAAAATGCTCCGAAACCAGCAAAGCCAAAAGGCGCTGTTCACTCAGCAGAGATTGAGTACGCGATGGGCAATTTAGCAGGCAATACTACGTACGATTGGAACGAAGACGATTATAAAGTATCACAAACGATGCAAAATTATTTTGCCAACTTTATTAAAACGGGAAATCCGAACGGAGCAGGTTTAGAAAATTGGCCAGTGGCTAAAGACGAGGCTAATCCAGATGTGATGATTATTAAAGTACAATCAAAGGCCATCAAAACGCCAAATGATAATCGTTATTTATTTTTAGACAAAGAGTATCAGAAGAAATAAATAGTAAAAATTTAAGAGACTGTCTTAATATGCAATATTATCCATCTAAATGAAATCTGGAAGTATTACTATTAAGACAGTCTTTTTTAATAATAGTCTAAAGTTTAAAGTCTAGAGTCTAGTGTTGTGCTTGCCTAAAATAGGTTGCCCTTCAATGGCAACATTTTATGGCAAAATTAAATTTGAAAACTGGTAAAAGTAC
>NZ_JBWKYN010000263.1:0-5523 GCF_059423785.1 Arcicella sp. GW458-12-2-14-TSB2
GAACAATAAAATTATTGCTAGAATGGTTTTAAATTAGTTTTATATATAAGGGATGTTAATTTATATACTCATAGCAAGTAAAACTTCATCATCAATTGAATCGAAATTTTGAACATAAGTTGCTAAATCTGTATCAATCCATGTTAGTAAATTATAAATCTCATTTTTTACCTGATTGGCTTCTGTAAAGTCAATATTTGTACCATTAAAGCAAATTGGTTCGTTGTGATAAATCCTATTCCTAAATTCTCTAATTTCAGTTAGTTTTTTAGTGATAATATTCCTATTTACATGTTTAGGTTTGTTATTGAATATCTGAATTATACATCCACCTATAAGTTTGAAGTGATGTGTTTCAAAAAGACTTGTCCAAAAACCAAAAGATTGTTCCGCTATTATTTTCCCTGATGTTACAGATACTTTTTTATTTGTAATTGTTTTCTGTGCTTTTTCTATTGATTTTTTTAGGTAGAAATTAGATGCCATCAAACTTTTATCGCTCATAAAACCATTTTTTTGATTTATTATCCAATCAGAATCACCAAAATGAGTCGATATACTTATATCAATGCTGTTCCGTAATACTATTTCAAAGAGATTTAATACTGGATAAAAAGATTTTGCAACGTTTAAATTGGCTCCATATAATTCTTCAGCTTTCAAGGGTGAATGATTGGTCGCTTGTAGAAAACGATTGAATCTTGTCGGTGATAGATATTGTTCAAGTTTATTAATATTCATATTTCAAAGGTGGCTTGCATTTTTATAAAGTTAGTATTATATTTACAATGTAATGCTTAATCAAGCCTCTTTCTTAAAGTTAATATTAAGAAACGTAATTAAGTAAAAGACTTAAAGCCCGTCGGTTACCGATGGGCTTTTTTACGTTTAATAAATATATCAAATACTTTAATCACTTCATCACTACCCCACCAGACCCTTCCTCAGAAGGAAATAATTGAAATATATTTCTTGGAAACAGGCCTTCTTCACTGCGATGCGAAACGTATAAAATGGTGCTTTCGCTTTCGTTAGCAAATTTGTTGATTAAAGAAATAACCAGCGAAGTATTATGGTCGTCTAAACCTGCAATAGCTTCGTCTAAAATTAATAATGGCGGATGTTTTACCATTGCTCTTGCTACCAAAGCCATGCGTTGCTGACCCGCTGAAAGCATAAAGAAAGGTTTCTTCTTGAGCTTATCCATCTCAATCAATGTAAGCCATTGTTTAGCGAGTTTTATCTGTAAATCAGAAGGTTTATTATACAAACCAATCGAGTCATAAAAGCCAGACATCAACATTTGTTCTAACGTATGACTAGCAGTAAACAAATCCGTCATGGCAGGAGTAACATAACCGATATTATTTTTAATTGACCAAACAGTTTCACCAGTACCTTTTCTTCTTCCAAAAAGGGTTAAATCTTGCCCGTATCCTTTTGGATTATCGCCCGTAATCATCGATAGCATGGTGGTTTTTCCCGAGCCATTGGGACCAATTAAATGCCAAAATTCATTCTTATGGATTGTCCAAGTAATGTCTTTTAGGATATGTTTTTCGCCATAACTTACATCAACTTTATTGAATTTAATGAGTTCTGGGCTGGCTAAATCATAATGCTTGATAGGAGGGGGGATTTCTCCTGAAAAAGAGTAAGTCTGTGTATTTCTATAAGCTTCAAGAAATGTTGGAAGGTCTTCGTGTAAAACTAATTGATTATTTTGCTCAATACTTATCACTGTTTTGATAAATGGTAATAAATCTCTTTCACGATTTACCAATTGTATCAAAGAGGTATGGCTACTGATTTCACACAACATTGCTAATAAAGATGCTTGTGCTTCAACGTCTAAATTATCAAATGGGTTATCTAAGATAAGGTAATCAGGTTTTTGAGAGACTAAATAATTCAATAATGCTTTCTTCTGCTCGCCACTAGACATCGACTTTAAACTTCTGTTCAAGTGTTTTGTCACAACCGTAAATCCATGCCTGTTTTCTTCATCAATGTATTCATTAACGGTAAGGCTTGAAAATAGAATCCCCTGTAATGAATTCAATTCGGCAAAAATATCCTTTGCTTTTTGAGATAGTAGCTGCTGAATAAATACTTGTTTATTGGCACTGTTTGATAAAAATATTGCCCAATGTTTGGTGATTTCCATAAAATAAACCGCTTGATTTTGAATATTTCTGCTAGAAGCAAAGGTCTTTACATTTAGGGGAAATAAAAAACTCCTCAAAAGCATTGCTAATGAGGAGTTTTTTGAATGTTGAATTATGAGTTTAGGATGTGGAGTGAATATATTGAATATATTTTTATTCCTCACTCTTAACTCAAAACTGATTTTACATCATTCCACCCATTCCGCCGCCACCACCGTGTGCGTGTGGAGCTTCAGCAGCTGGTTTGTCAGCAATAACACATTCAGTAGTCAATAATAAACCTGCGATAGAAGCAGCGTTTTCTAATGCTAAACGAGTTACTTTAGTAGGGTCGATGATACCCGCAGTAATCATATCTTCGTATTTATCTTCACGAGCGTTGTAACCGAAGTCACCTTCGCCAGCTTTAACAGCGTTAACTACTACTGAACCTTCACCACCAGCGTTAGCAACGATAGTTCTCAATGGAGATTCGATTGCTTGACGGATAATGTTGATACCAGTTGTTTGATCTTCGTTGTCACCAGTTAAACCTTCTAACGCTTTGATAGCACGGATTAAAGCAACACCACCACCAGCTACGATACCTTCTTCAACAGCGGCACGTGTAGCGTGTAGAGCATCGTCAACACGGTCTTTCTTTTCTTTCATTTCTACTTCAGTAGCAGCACCGATGTAAAGAATAGCAACACCACCTGACAATTTAGCCAAACGTTCTTGCAATTTCTCACGGTCGTAATCAGAAGTAGTATTTTCGATTTGTGCTTTGATTTGGTTAACACGAGCTTCGATACCATCTTTCGCACCAACTCCGTTTACAACAGTAGTGTTGTCTTTGTCGATGATGATTTTTTCAGCTTGTCCTAAATATTCAATTGTAGCATTTTCTAATTTGAAACCACGTTCTTCAGAAATTACAGTACCACCTGTTAATACTGCGATGTCTTCTAACATAGCCTTACGACGGTCACCGAAACCTGGAGCTTTAACCGCAGCAACTTTCAGCGCACCACGGATTTTGTTAACTACCAAAGTAGCTAAAGCTTCTCCGTCAACATCTTCAGCAATGATTAATAAAGGACGACCAGTTTGAGCAACTCCTTCTAATACTGGTAATAATTCTTTCATTGAAGATACTTTCTTCTCAGAAATCAAGATGAACGGACGCTCTAATTCAGCTTCCATTTTCTCAGTATTAGTTACGAAGTATGGAGATAAATATCCACGGTCAAACTGCATACCTTCTACTGTTTTAACTTCAGTTTCCGTACCACGAGCTTCCTCAACAGTAATAACGCCTTCACGACCAACTTTGTCCATCGCATCAGCAATCATTGTACCGATTGTAGCATCCGAATTAGCAGAGATAGTAGCAACTTGAGCAATTTGTTGTGAAGTTTCGATTGCTTTTGATTGAGATTTCAACGAAGCAACAACAGCAGTAACAGCTTTGTCAACACCACGTTTCAAATCCATTGGATTAGCACCCGCAGCAACGTTTTTTGAACCGATAGTGTAGATAGCTTGTGCTAATACAGTAGCTGTAGTAGTACCGTCACCAGCTTGATCAGCAGTTTTAGAAGCTACTTCTTTCACTAACTGAGCACCCATATTTTCAACGGCGTCTTCTAATTCGATTTCTTTCGCTACTGAAACACCATCTTTCGTGATTGAAGGTGAACCAAATTTCTTGTCAATGATTACGTTACGACCTTTTGGTCCTAAAGTTACTTTAACAGCGTTAGCTAAAGTATCGACGCCTCTTTTCAATTTATCTCTAGCGTCTGTGTCAAAAAATAATTCTTTTGCCATTTTTGTTTAGTTATTAGTGACTAGTGATTGGTGAATAGCTAAGAGGAAATTCACAATTACTAATCATATTTTTTTCAAAAATATTTTAATAGTAAATTTTTGAGTTGAAATTGATGATAATATAATGAAAGATAAAACTAGTTACCAATCACTACTTACCATTCACTTTCTTACAAAATTGCGAAAATATCGCTTTCACGCATGATAAGGTAATCTTTACCTTCTACTGCAATTTCAGTTCCTGAGTATTTACCGTACAAAACAGTGTCGCCAACTGCAACTGTCAATGGCTCATCTTTTTTACCAGAACCTACTGCTACAACAATTCCTCTTTGTGGTTTTTCTTTAGCAGTGTCAGGAATGATAATTCCAAATGATGTTTTTTCTTCTGCGGCTGCTGGTTCTACCAGAACTCTGTCAGCCAAAGGCTTGATACTAACTGTTGACATTGTTTTTTTGATAAGTTATTTTTTGTATTTGATTTTTTAGGTAAATGTTGAATTTAAATTTGATTTTCAAAGCACGTTAATGAACTCTTAATCAAACCAATTCGAGCTTCAACTACACAAATTTAATCATATTTTGTGCCATTGTCTGAAAAGCGGTAAAATTGTCAGGTTTTGAGACTAAATAAGAATTTTTGGGATAGACGCATTACTATTTGACAGACTTTAAAATATTTTTCAGAAATCTTGGCATTTTCATGAAAACTATTAACTTTAAGTATTCTAATAAAGTGCCGTCTGTATTTACTTTTTTAGAATATTGCTTAATTAATAATCCTTCACTAAATGATGTCGCCTATGAAAAGCTTAGAGAAAGATTGGCTAACCACTGGACTCATTGATTTTGAGTACAAAAAGTATGTTTTACTGGCATATTTGCAACAGGTTAAAAGTAATTTTAAAAGTAAGAAGTTATACCCTGACTTACGAGACTTACAGTATCATTACGATTATTCTATGTATTTCAAGGATGGTATCACTCAGATGAGCATTCAGTTCCCAAAGAGAATCAAGGGCGTCAATCCTGAAAATTTAAATTTGGAATATGAGACATCACACCAACCAGAGAGTGAGTATCTATCCGAGATACAATCTATCATGGAATATGCTTTACCTCGCTTTAAAAATGCGCTAAGCGAAGGGGAAAAAATTGTAGAGGAAGTACAGAAGGATATCCAGATTGCTCCGATTGGAATATTACCACTTTACAAAAATGATGGCTATCTGTTATTGCATGAACCCTGCATCAACGAAACACGGGTGTATCAATACAACCTAACCATCTTTGAAAACAAACACGAGCGTTTGAGAGGACTAAAAACTTTTTATGTAGAGACAATCAAAAAAAGTACGCTAAGTACTTTCGAGAACATCAAGCTAGATTTAGTGAAACGGTACAAACACCTTCCTAATCCTGCTACGTATTTAGTAGAATCAAAATATGTACTACCGCTGGAAGAAACCTTTTTGCCAATTGCCAAAAAGAAAGTAGTGGAAGTAGTTACGAACTAAAAAGGGGAAATTCAGCTGAATTTCCC
>NZ_JBWKYN010000264.1:0-5452 GCF_059423785.1 Arcicella sp. GW458-12-2-14-TSB2
AGACAGAGCAGGACAAATATAACAAAAAATAAAGGCTTCGAATGAAGCCTTTATTTTAATATCAACAAGATTTAACCATAATTATTGTAGAGGGTCAAACGTTCCTCCCCAAGTATTATTTTGAATAATCAATGGATTATTATTGATAGCAGCCTGTGGAATAGCAAAATAATAGTATTCTGGTTTCCAAGCAATTGCATTTCTAGTCATTAATGCATTTGGCGTTATTGTAACGGTAAAATAGTTGGTATAAATATCATCTAATTTTAAACCATCGCGAGTAGCAGCAAAATCTGATGGTACGCCTGTCGTTTTCAATGCAATCACTACTTTCGTTCCTTTAGTACCGTTCAACGTTTTTTCGATAAGTTTCCAACGTCTCAAATCCCAAAAACGTTTTCCTTCAAATGCAAACTCAATTTGTCTTTCATCTAAAATGGCAGTAAACATTTCAGCACGAGTCATATTTGCTTTCAAACCATATAAGCCATCAGTACCTGCTTCAATACCCGCTCTTGCTCGAATAGCCTTTAATTGAGTATAGGCCTCATCTAATCTACCTACACCTGTTGCAGCTTCTGCTAAATTCAACAACACCTCTGCAAAACGAATTTCCATCCAGTCAGTTCCTGAATAAATGGTGCTTGAAGCATCTAATGTAGAGCCTGCTACATCTGACGTTTGAAGGGCTTTTCTACAATAGAAACCAGTGTTACTACCATTGGTACCTCCATTTTCGATACTCTTTCCAGCTACTTGGTATGTCCATAATCTATTATTGGTTACGTTTGTCATCGGCCAAGTAGAACCGTTATAAGCGATTGTTTTTTCAAAACGAGGATCACGGTCTTTATAGAAAAGTTGATCTGAATACGTATATTTCGTTGAAGCACCAGGCTTCTTACCATCTTTCATAGGATAGGCCTTTACTAAATCCCACGAAGGAATATTCGAACCACCGCCTGAACCAGTAGAATACTTTGGTCTTGTACTTGCTTCCCATCCACTATTTCTTTTTTGTTGGTCTCCATTCGACGTATTATAACCAGTAATAAACACAGCTTCAGTATTTCCAACCTCAGTGAACCACATTTTACCATAATCTGCAAAAAGTTTTGAACCACTCGCCGTTAATATATCATAAGCTTGCTTATTAATATCATAAGCTGTTTGCCATTTAGATACTACATCATTTGGATTAAACTGAGGGCTAGCAGCGTATAATAATACTCTACCTTTTAAAGCTGCCGCTGCGCCTCTAGTAACTCTACCCCAGTTAGCACTTGGCGATTGCCAAACTGTTGGTAAATACTTCATCGCTGTATCTAAGTCTGCTGCTATTCTATTATAACATTCTGTTGTTGTATTTCTTGGTACAAATGACGCATCACGTGCTTCTTGCCCTACAGCATCTTGAGGCGTTAATACTAACGGTACACCTCCGTATAATTTAACTAACTCAAAATACCGCCAAGCACGGAAAAAATATGCTTGAGCCAACAATCTGTTTTTAGCACCATTATCCATCAATTTGTCATTTCCTAAATCGAAAATAAAAGAATTAATCGTCCTAATTTTTCCATAATTGTTGGTTGCATTCAAGGCTGTTCCAAAATCCGAAACGTCTGCTTGAGTAAGTGTTCCTTCTAAATATTTGTTTTCAGAACTTCCTTGGTTATATGATTCTTCTGAATATACACTCCCACCAATACCACTTACGGCTGTTGGTCCGCCCCAATCTGGTAAATTTTGGTTATAAACATAGTTTAATGCAATGTTGGCTAACACTGAGTCTCCTGCAATTAAATCTGGAGAGGCAGCTCCTAAATCTGTTTTATCTAACACACTCTCGCAACTTGCTAGAGCAAGCATTGAACAAAGTGCTGTATATAAAATATATTTCTTTTTCATTTTTCAGTAATAATTAAGTTTTCAATATAATTGATAAAATATATATCAATTGTATAAGAAAAAATGTGTAACTAATTATAGATTCAAATTTAAACCTATTGAGAATGAACGCAATACAGGGTATACATCATAAGAACCTGAATACTGCTTATAAGTATAAGGATTGTATAGGTTCAATGGGTTTGTTGATGTTAAGTATACTCTTGCACCGTTAACATTCAACTTTCTAAGTAAATTAGCTGGCAATTCGTATGATACATTCAACGTTCTGATTGACATTTGGAATGAGCTAACAAACCAGAAATCTGAATCTAAGTTATTTTGACCTCTATAGTTTGGTGCAGGATATTTAGCATTTGGATTCTCTGGAGTCCAGTGGTCTGTTAAAATTGATGGTAAATTAGTAATTGCAGTTACCTGTGCTGAAGTTCCCCATCCTCTTGCACCAGATTCAAGAATATCTTGCCCACCAAATGAGCCCCCCATTGCTAACGAGAACGAGAGACGTTTATAACTCGTTGTAAAATTCATCCCAAAACCATAGTGATTATCTTTTTTATTCGTTAAGTATTGTCTGTCATTATCGTCAATTTTCCCATCTGGTTCAGCGTAAGAATATGAACCGTCTGGATTAGCTGTTGTACTTTTCGCACCACGAATATCTTCATAATACAACATACCCACTGCTGGTTTGGTACCATAGATGGTATAGTTAGGGTATTTTGCTAAAAGTGCATCTAAATCTGCTTGAGTTCTTATCATTCCTGCACTACGAAGACCAAGGAAGCCCATGTCTGTAGATTTTCCTGTTGGGTCTAGGTATGTACCAGTAAGCCCTTTGTCATAATCCACTTTAATTTGCTTGTTATCACTCCACGAGAAGAAGCCTCTTACCTTATATGACCAGTCTTTGTTGATTTTACTAGCCCATCCTAATGAAATTTCTGTACCGAAACCATCAATGGTAGCAAAGTTTTCAGAAGGAAGAGTCGCTCCAACTGATAAAGGAACAGACGAGGCTAGCGTAACTAGCATATTGTAACGGTGATCATAAAATGCATCTAGTCCTAACGAAAGTCTATTGTTCAAGAAATTAGCATCAATACCAGCATTCAATTTAGTATCACTATCCCATTGTACATCTGGGTTAGGAATAGCATTTTTTAAACGGAAGATTCCAGCACGGTCAAGGTTTCCACCAAATACAGGACCATTACCTGTTTGGATGAGGTTATAACTTTTCAACCAGTTATATGCTCTGGTATTGTCCATACCAGTAAGACCTCCTGATAAACGCAATTTTAAGAAATCAACAAAGCGTACATTATTTTTAAAGAATGGTTCTTCTGAAATAACCCAACCTACAGAAAGTGAAGGGAAAGTACCCCAACGATTCTCAGGAGCAAAGTTGGTAGAAGCATCTCTACGAATTGCAAATTCAGCTAAATACTTACCTGCGTATGTGTAATTAACACGACCAGCAAATGATAATCTTCCAGATTCAGATTCAGATTCAGAAATTGTTCCTACACCCGCACCTGAGGCTGTTCCTCCTAAAGCATATCCAGCGTTATCTTGTGCACCATCTACTAAGTTATCCAAGTATGAAGTGATACCATCTGAATACGTCTCTGATTGTTCAAATAATGCTATTGCAGAAATAGTGTGTTTACCAAATGTACGGTCGTAGTTTAAATAACCGTTCAACTGATATACATCTGAGTAGTTTGGTGCGAAATAAATACGGTTACTGTTGCTAATTGAAGTAGTACTTTTTACCCCCCCACCATAAATATGTTTGTTTGTTCCCAACATATTAAAGTTGTAAAGCGTATATTTTGTACCAAATTCTTTCCCGAAGTTATTATCAAATGTTCTATTGTAGGTAGCTTTTGCTTTTAATCCTTTGATAAATGGAATATCATATTCGATATAAGCGTTGATGTTCAACCCATTATTTTTTGCCAACAAATAGTTGTTTGATTTCTGAGCTTCAAAGAAGTGAAAGTTTTCACTCGTTGAACCACCACCCGTAGTATTTAAGGGAAGACCATCTACATAGGCTGGTCTGAAAGGTGCTGCATAAATTAACGATTTGTAATCCTTTTCATTATCAGAACCACCTTGTTTTAATAAATATCTTTTCTTTTCTGATAAGTCGCCTGACAAGCCTAAACCAACTCTTACATTTGAAGATACTTTAACGTCTGTACTTGCTCTGAATGTCCATCTATTAAAGTCAATTTTATCAAAATTACCATTTTGGTTGTTATAAGTAATACCAGCAAAATAGGTTGCTTTTTCTGTACCCCCACTAACATTCATTACGTGACGGCTAACTGTTGAAGCTTTCCATGCATCACTCAACCAATCTTGGCTATGTGTTTTGAAATAATCTAATTCATCTTGTGTATAAATTACTGAGTTATTATCTGTAGCTTTTTTTCCCGCAAGAAAGTTATAGTCATTTGTGTAGGTTGCAAGCTCATAACCATTCATCATGGTAGGCAATTTAGCATCCGACGTTCCATATGAAGTGCTATAAGAAAATCTCGGTGTACCAGTCTTTCCTCTTTTAGTAGTTACCACAACAACACCGTAAGCCCCACGAGCACCATAGATAGCCGCGGCAGCATCTTTCAAAATAGAAATGTTTTCTACTTCTGATACATCTAGTACGTTAAAATCATCTTCTGTACGAATTACATTGTCAATAACGTATAATGGACGTAATGAGCCTCCGTCTTTAGACAATAATATCGGATTTCTGATAGTAATTGAAGCATTATCACCTGGACGACTCGTTCCACCAGATACCCCTACTCCTGGTTGTTGACTTACTAAAGCAGCTGATAAACTTCCTACTGGTAAATCTTCAATAGCTTTCATATCAATTACTGCAACAGCTCCAGTCAAGTTTATTTTCTTTTGCTGTGCATAACCTACTACAACCACTTCATTTAATGCTGAAACATCATCTTCCATGGTTAAATTTATTTCTGAACGACCTTTAACTTCTACTTCTTGAGTTTTAAGACCAACCGAAGTAAATACTAATGTTTCATCCCCTTTAGGTAAATCTAAACGGTAGGCACCTGTTGCATCAGTTACAGCTCCTGTTTTACTTCCTTTCACTCTTACACTTACTCCCGGAATTGCTACTCCAGAAATATCCTTCACAATTCCTTTTACAGGAGTAGTTGCTTTAGAAATTACTAAAATTGATTGTGCCGAAGAAACGACCTCTTTATGTTTTGTTGCAAAGGATGTTCCTGAGAACAAAAGTAAAGCCAAAATCGGTGAGTAAGCCATCAATGACCTCTTTACCAAATTCGGCTGTGGTTGTAAAAATAATTCCATAATTACGTTGGGATCTTAATTTTTAAAATGATAAGAATCACTTAATTGCTACTAAAGCGAGTGACTAACTAAATTTTATGTGGTTTTTTCACAAAATATTTATATTCAAAAAAAGGCAAAATTATAGCCCACCTGAATAAAAATATTACGCATCAAAATTAGGCTAATGAAAGCCTAATTT
>NZ_JBWKYN010000265.1:0-5419 GCF_059423785.1 Arcicella sp. GW458-12-2-14-TSB2
AACTATATCTGGCTAATAAGATTGAATAAGAACAAGTTTTATCATGAAGATTATGGGAAAGATGAATACTAATCACATTACTTTGAAACTTATAATATTGAGTGTGTTCTTCGCTTTGAGTTTCCTCGTTCATCAATCCGTAAATGCTCAAACTTTATCAGCAAAGTATCTTTTGGTATTTAAAGATAAAAGCAATTCACCTTATTCAGTTTCTCAGCCTTTAGCCTACCTGTCCCAACGTTCAGTCAATCGTCGTCAGAAACAAAATATCGCTTTGACAACGAAAGACTTGCCCGTAAATCCATCTTATATAGAAGAAGTGAAAAAAAAAGGAGCAAAAGTAATCTATACTTCTCGTTGGATGAATGCTGCCCTGATTGAATGTACCCCAACAGTTTTGACAAGTGTTTTACAATTATCATTTGTAAAAGGGCTAGAAATTAATACTTCAATTGATAATCCTAGCACTAGAACAGCCAGAAAAACAGCTAAGTTTGAAAGTTTAGGTACCGAAGCATTGAGCTATGGTTTATCTAAAACCCAGATAGAAATGATTGGTGCAGACAAAATGCATGAACAAGGGTTTCATGGCGAAGGAATGATGATAGGCGTATTGGATGCAGGGTTCAATAATGCTAATAATATTGCCGCATTAAAACCACTTTTTGATGAAAATAGAATTGTGGGTACTTACGACTTTGTGAAAAATGAAAAGAGTGTTTATGAAGACGATGCACATGGAACGGCTGTTTTATCCTGTATGGGTGCTTATCTAGACGGACAGGTGATAGGAACTGCTTATAAATCTTCTTTCTTATTATTACGTTCAGAAGATGCAGCCTCGGAATACCTTATAGAAGAAGCCAATTGGCTGTTTGCCGCCGAATACGCAGATAGCGTAGGCGTAGATTTAATCAACTCATCTTTAGGTTATTCGGAATTTGATGATGCTAGCACCAGTCATAAATACACAGATATGAATGGCAGGACCACCATAGCGGCTAGGGCTGCTAGTTGGGCAGCTTCCGTAGGAATTGTTTGTGTAATTAGTGCAGGCAATGAAGGAAATGCTGCATGGCGTTATATTGCTACCCCTGCTGATGCTGATTCTGTTATCACTGTTGGAGCAGTTGATGCGCTAAAATCGTACGTAAGTTTTAGTTCTATTGGTCCTTCGGCTGATGGTAGAGTAAAACCTGATTTAGCCGTAATGGGTAGGAGTGCAGCCGTGGTTACGCCTAATGGTAATGTATCAACCAGTGATGGTACTTCTTTTTCATCCCCTATTTTGTGTGGTATGGTAGCAGGTTTTTGGCAAGCCAATCCCACGCTAACAGCCATGACAGTGATTGATAGAATGCGGAAATCGGGTAGTCAGTATCAAAACCCAGATACACGCTTAGGCTATGGAATTCCTGATTTTACCAGAGCAAATACCCCAACCGTATTATCAACTGAAAACGAAAATAATCAATTATTTAACGTATATCCGAATCCTACCACTTCAGAAATTACTATTCAGCTTAACGAGGCAAAGGTCAATAATTACTTTACCAGTTTAATGGACATTTCGGGCAAAACACTACTTTATCAGCCTATCAATAGCCTATCTTTCAAATTATCATTGACAAACTTAAACGCAGGAACTTACTTTCTACGGGTTGGAAATGAGCATAAAAGTGCGTTGGTGAAGGTGTTGAAAATAGAGTAAGATTATATTTTGTAACCCAAATGGTAACGAAACGGTAACCCCTACTGATTATGGTCTCATAGGTTTTCAAGACCAAATAATTAAAGATGGGCATGCTCACATTTATTTTGTAGGTCTTGGAGACCCCGAAAAATACAAAAACATCATCTCTAACGAGGGAATTAATTCCCTCGTTAGAGATGATGTTTTTGTTGAAATTACCTGCAATAAGACGAGTATTTGATGATTTTTGTATTTAACTCATTATCTTAGGTTCTTAAATCTTCAAACAAACACATCATTGATGAAAAACTTTTTAGCCTGTATTTTATTAGGTTTGATAACCAACATACAAACAACAGCCTATGCCAGTACCGATTTGGATTATCATTTTGACATAAAGCCAAAAGTGATGCACGTCAAATTGAATTATCGTCCTGTTCTTCGAGATAGCACTGTTTTTCAATATGGAAACGAATATTATGGCGGTATGAAAGACTTGCTAAAAGGCTTAATCAATATTCAGGCTTCTGTAACATTCAAGGTTGATTCAGCAAAAAGTCAGCTTACTTTTTATCATCCCCAAAATACCCCGATTCAGATACAATACGATATTATTGATACCCACACAGCCCAACAAAAGGTGCGTGGTGAAATGTTTCGACCTATTATTACCGACAGTTACTTCTTTTCGCTTTCACACTCACTCTTTTTGAATCCGCAAGTAGATGAAAAACTTCAGGCAAGTATGATGATGTCGGTAACCTTAGAGAAAAAACCGACTTTCCCAATGTACTTTAGCTTTGCCCCAACACTAACAGCAGGCAAAACGGTAACGATAAAATTCTCAGAAGGAATGAATGCCTTGGTAACGGGTGCATCTGACCTCCACATTGTTAAACGAAAATTGGCAGGCATCCAAAACTATGTAGTGCTACGCATAAATCAGAAGAATCCGTATAACCTCCAACGTTTTATGGACTATTTTGATAAATTTCTACCTGCCATGACCGACTTTTGGGGCAATCTCAACGGGACTTATTATTCATTAATTGCCTCGCCTTTTCTTGATATTAAATATCATAATATCTCAGGCACGGCCTTCAACTCAGGCTTTCATGTAAAATATTCTGGCGATACTATTTTAGCGAATGAAGAAGTAGTCACCACGATTTCGCATGAAATCATGCACCGCTATATTGGGGCGGGCTATGTATCAATGGGCGAAAACAATCAATGGTTTGATGAAGGTTTTACTGATTATACCACTTGGTACTTGTTGGCAAAAGCAGGGATTTTCTCAGAACAGAAATTAGGCAAAATGGTAAAAGATACCTACCAACAATTGTCCGCCAATCCCGTAAAAAATACAGCCAATGAAGACATTCTAAAGCATTTCTGGGAAAATCATAATTACGAAAAAATACCCTATCACCGAGGAGCATTGTTTGCTGCCTACCTCAACAAAAGGATTATCGAACAAAGCAAGCATACCAAAAGCTACCAAGATTTTTTAAGAAGCCTAAAAGCTTTAGCCGAACAAAAAAAGCAATTGCTAACGATAGAAGACTTTATCAAAGTAGCCTCCAACTATATCCCAAAAGCCGAAATAGAAGCCTCCATTCAACAGTATATTATTAAGGGAGAAATGATAGAGGAGGAGAGGGTTTGGTAGCCATCGTCGGAGAAATTTCGTGGATGCTCGCCAATAGTTCAAGTCTAAGACTTGGACTATAATTCATTAAACTTACCATAGTGGAGGCCGATATACCACATAATAAAAAAAGTTAAAATTTTCATTCTCTTTTTATATCTCAATCATAATTTTATTTATGTTTGTTTTTTGCGTTCGATTTATTTCAAAGTTTAAATCGAATGACAGATAACAACGTTTTTGAACGTTGAGGCTTTTATGGTTTTTGGTTCGTTTTTTAGCAAAACTCTCTTTGTCTTTTAGAACAAGTAGAAGAGTAAAGATATTTGGATGAGCAAAAAACAATTTCTTACTATAAATTATAACAAGTTAAACATCTATTATATGTTTTTTGGGACAATGTATACAGGAACTCTAGAAGAGTTTGATGGACAATCAATACAAACTAAATTTTTGGTAATAGGAGTTCCTTTATTGCCAACTGGTACTATTTATAGAGTAACGCCAAATCTAGGATTTCCTATGGGACTCAGTATGAAAAGTATATTGTTTGGTTATTTTAGAACTACTTTTTTTGCATTAGGTTTTATAACACTATGGTTGCAGGATATTCAGAATATAGAAATAGATATTTATCCGCCGTTTTATCAATACAATAAATATGGTCCTAATCTAATGATTTTTATTGGCGTTATTGCTTGGTTAAAATATTTTTTTGACGCTCTAAAAGAAAATAAAACTCGTAAAATATTAGCCAAAGCAATTGATTATAATATGAGTCCCAAGTACTTAAATCATGATATTGTAAGTTCAATCTATATGATAGCACTAGAGAAATATAAAGATAAGTTTGATAAGGAAGAGTGGGAATTAGAAGTTGAAACGGGGAGAATAAATGATGATAATAAAGATATTCTTTTTGCTCTTGCAATTTATGCTTTCAAACTCTTGCCAAATGAAAGATATCTAAATATTTATCAGATTATGTGTAATTATCTAAACGTTAACACTAATGGCTAATACAATACACATGAATGAACGAGACATTCAGACATTAACTTTTAGATTAGATTCAAAAAAGGAGTCATTGCAAAAACTCATCAATTTTGTTATCGTGCTTACACTTTGTTGTGTGCTTTTTGGAGTATGGGAAGCGGGCGAAATTTCATTTGTAGGATGTTTAGTTCCTATATCATTTGGACTTTTTTTAGTTGTTATTTTTTGGTATACTTCAATAAAGCCAATTAAAACTGATTTAATTGAGCAAAAAAAATACGTCATTCAAGTTAAAGTGTTGGATAAAATTCATCATGATGAATTTGGGGTCGAATCATGGAAGATTAGAGTAAGTGAAAATGAATTTGGAATAACAATAATTGATATTCCAAATAGAGTGTATGATAATATTATATTATTTTCTCAAATTGAAGTTACTGTAAGTAAAAAATCTAAAGAAATCTTAGATTATCAACAAATTTAACTTGTTTGAAGTTAATAGTATCTTTTCTGTCAACAATTCTTATCATTAGAATATTGTTTGTATTCATTTCCTGTATGGCATAGTGTTTCAGAACATCTTGTGTCAGGCATTCTTAGAACGCCCGTTTGTCTAAGTGTTTATTCACTTAGACCCAAACAAAAGCAGTCTGTGAAGTATCCTTGTTCCACGATAAATAATAACGTTCTCTGAACGTTGATACATTTTTGGGTTTGGATTAAAATCCTATTTGTCAAAGCTTTCAATGTCTTTCAGAACAAGTGGAAGAACTAAAAATGATTAATAAATACTCAAATGAACAAATTATTGGTACTCAGTATTAGCTTTATTGTTTTATATTCTTGCTCTTCAGGAACACAAAAAAATGAAGTTGTCAATAAGGATACGATGGGTCTTTTATTAAAAGATAAACAAACGGTACTCAAATATGATACTATTTTATTAAATCAAATTTCTATTTCTGGGATTCCATTACTATCAAATGAAAACATAATTTTCAATGAATTTGAAAAGCCTGATAGTACAAAGAGCGAAAATGGAGATTTAGAAGAAGGGCAAACAAAGAAGATATATTATA